>CAYZNB010000073.1:0-14292 GCA_964478535.1 uncultured Thermotogaceae bacterium | reverse complement strand
TGTAATAATCCTAGAGGTTATGAGAGTATAAAAGAAATTTGTATAGGATAGAACCTCACTGCTTTAGCTGTGGGAGTGTCAGCTCTTATCATTTTTGATATTTTTGAAAACAAACAACGCAAATAAAAAAATAAACACCTTATAATTATTAATATAAAATATCAATTAATTTAAATATAACATATTTTAATATTTTTTAAAATAAAAGTTTTTTGATTTTAATAATAAAAAATTTTAATTTAATTATATTTTTAAGAAAAAATTAAGAAGTTTTTTTTATTATTGTACTGAAAAAAATATTTTAGTACAATAATTACAAAAAGGTGGGAGAAAAAATGGAAAAGAAAATAAAAGTTGTTAAAGGAAATGGCAATTTAGAAAACAAAGAAAAGGTTATAGAGATTTTGATGACGGCATTCAATAAAAAATTTTCATCAGTGATTAAAAACGAAGAAAAGTTAAGAAAATTAATGAAAAAATATATTAATTTTGAGAATGCTTTTTACTGTTATTATGAAGGAGAAATTGTAGGTGTTTTAGGATTTGAATCAAAAAACAAAAAATTTGATAAAATAAATTTTTGGACTTTATTGTTTGAAATTGGTATAATAAAAATGATAAAAACGATATTATTATATGCACCATTTTCAAGAAAATTAAAAGAAAACGAGATAAGAATAATTGCTATAGCAGTCGATGAAAACAAAAGAGGGCTTGGAATAGGTACACATCTTTTACAAAAATTTTATAATTATTCGAGAGAAGAAAAATTCCAAAAAATATTATTAGAAGTAGTTGATACTAATCCCAAAGCAAAAAAACTGTATAAAGAACATAATTTTAAAGATTCAAATTATATCAAATTAGATTCAAGACATAAAGCGGCAGGTTTTAACGGTGTTTATTTTATGGAAAAAAATTTATAGGGGGTATTATGAAAGAACTAATAGTAAAAGAAGCAATTGAACAAGCAAAAATATATGGAATAAAATTTCCTATAGAAAATATAGCAAATAATCTACATATAAGTAAAAGTTATATTTATAAATATTTTGATTCAAAAGAAGAATTAATAGAATCGATTGTTTTAAAAATTTTAAAAGAATTAGATGAACAAGAAAATTTAATAATTGAAAATCATGAATTAGATGATTTAGAAAAAGTTATTCAAATTTTAAAAATTTTTCCAAAAGAATATAATTTAAATATTCCTTTGATGATTAATCAAATTAAGATGTATTATCCAAAAATATCAAAAAAAATAGAAAAATTTGTCGGTTCTTCATCAGAAAATTTAAAAAAGTTATTTAAAAAAATGGTTCAGGAAAATAAATTTGAAGATTACTTTGATAATGAGTTGATAGTAAAAATTTTAAAAAATGCTATGAAAAATTTTCTTTATTCAGATTATTTGATAGTTAATTCTATATCATACGATCAAGCAGTTGAAAAGATTGTAAAAACATTGTTTTATGGGATTTTAAAAGAAAAAAATTGATTAAAAATGTTTTTTGGAAAATTATTAAATAAGAGTGTGGTGGTAAAATGTTAAAAATAGGCGAATTTTCATCACTTTCACAAATTACTATTCATATGCTTCGACATTACAATGATATAGGTTTATTGATGCCAGTTTATATAGATGATTTTACTGGTTATAGGTATTATAATGAGAATCAAATTCCGATTGCAAATAAAATTAATTCTTTAAAAAATATGGGATTGAGTTTAAATTCAATAAAAGAAATTATACATACATTCGATGACGAATGTAATTATGAAAAATATTTAAAAGAAAACGCAATTAAAAAGAAAAATGAAATAGAAAAAATGCAAAAACAGCTTCTTTTAATTAATAACACTATTAAAACGTTAAACAAAAAATCTAATCTTCCTAAAATAAATATAGTTATAAAAGAAATTCCTAAAAGAATCGTAGTAAGTTATAGAGACACTATTTCCAATTATAATCAAGAGGGAAAATTATGGTCTAAACTTAGCGAAGAAGTTGACGATAAAAATATTCAATTAGCTTCACCGCATTATGACATGGCAATTTTTCATGATAATGAATACAGAGAAAATGGAATTGATGTAGAAATACAGAGATCTGTTGTTAAGATTTATGATAATACAGAAAAAATCAATTTTAAAATAGTTAACCCTATTATTGCAGCTACTTTAGCTTTTGAAGGAGCGTATGATTATTTATCTGAAGCTAACGAATTATTAGCTGAATGGCTTGTTTCTAATGAATATACATATCATCCACCAAGATTTAATATTTATCATATATCTCCGGAAAAAGAAACCACTCCTGATAAAATGATTACAGAAGTTTGTTTTCCATTTGTAAAGAAATAAAAAGTCTGCTAAATATCGATAAGATGTTTCATAAGCAGACTTTTTTTTATTTTATCTTGACTCTCGGATAGTCCTATACTATATACTTGAAAAAGTAAGTAGATACAAATAAAATCAAAAGGAGTGATAAACATGAAAAAATTAAACTTGCCTCACGAAATCTGTGAATATGCGTGTATGTGGAACGGAATTGATGATTTATACGAATTTAAAACAGGAATTAGACCACCAAAATATTTATTTTTTGGAATAAGTGGGTTCGGAAATTTTGTATATTTGAAAAATAGCAAAGCTGATGTTAAAAGAAAAGTGTATATGAACAATGGTTTGACTAAAAAAATGTATGATTTTATGAAAGATATAATAAATTTTGATTATAAAATAATAGAAAATAATACTTTTAAATATACGTTAGATACAGCAAAAAAAGAAATTGATAAAGGTAATCCTGTAGTATTAGGAGCTTTAGATATATATTATTTAAAATATTTTACAAAATTTTACAAAAAAATACATATACCAATTCATTATGTTTTAATGATTGGTTATAATGATGAAAAAGGAATAGTTCATGTTTTGGATACCGATAGAAAAGATTCTCAAATTATTCCTTATAAAGATTTAGAAAAAGCTATGAATATAAATGTTCCTGGTTTTTCTAAAAAAAATACTCTTTTTAAAATAAATTTTGCTAATTCAATAAGTTCAATCAAAGATATTGTTTATAAAGGGTTAAAGAAAAAAGCATATTTCAATTTAAATCCTCCAGTAAGTTTTATGGGAATTAATGGAATGAGAAAATTTATCAGAGAATTTCCGAATTGGCACAAGGAATTAGAAAAAGCAGAATTTATAGATGCTTTAAAACATTTATTAGAATATACTGGATTTCCGCCACAACTTCCAACTCAAGTAAGTTCTAATGGAAATGAAGAAAAAACATTTAGTTGTGCAGCTGCAAGAGATAAACTTGCCATTTTATTAAAATATTGTTCAAATGAATATAATGAACCAGCATGGAACGAAACAGCAGAAATTTTTAATGAATCAGGTAAAGAAATAATTAAATTGTCTAATGTACTAACAGATTTTTTGATAAATAATAAAAATGAGTTGAATATAATTACTGATATATTTCTCGGAATAGCTATCAAAGAAGAAAAAGCCTACAAAATAATCTATGAATATTTAAAATATAAGTAAAATGAACATTTTTCTAAATATGACGTACAGCTGACATGTTTAATATGTTATTCTTATAAATAAGAATAATTAGAATAATTAGAATAAGTCTCAAAAATTATATCTGAATTATTTTAATAGGAGGTTTTTGTATGTTTTTAGATTATTATAGTAGTCAAAGTTTCTTTTCTGATTCAGTAAATTACACCGATATTTTTGATCAATTTCCATCCAATGTATCAGAAATTTGTGATATGACATTTAACATTATGATTAATGATTTTTTAGTAAACATGAATGTTTATACGCTTTCTGAAGAGTCAAAAAATGATGTAAATCTTAGAGATGTAGGAAAAATGCTAGACATATTAGTAAAAAGAAATCAAGAAGCAAAAAATAAGATCAACTTATTTGAAAATAAATTACTCGGTAATTGTAGAGATTTATCACTGCTAATTTGTGCAATTTTAAGGCACAAAAGAATTCCTGCAAGAATAAGATCAGGATTTGCAACATATTTTAGTAAAAAGAAAAAATATGATCATTGGTTATGTGAATATTGGAATGAAGAAGAAAAACGATGGCAGTTGATAGATCCATGGATGCATCAGATTAATAAAGAAATTAAAAATCTCCCAAAAAACTTTGCTACTGGAATGGAAAAACTTAAATTAAATACACTTGATGTGGAACCTCATTTTTTTATATCTGGTGCAGATGGATGGTTTAGATGTAATAATAAAAAAGAAAATCCTAAAGATTATGGAACTACCGAAAAAAATCTTAATGGAAAATGGTTTATTCGTGATAATATGATTAGAGATTTATTTTGTTTGATTAAAATGGAACCATTACCTTGGGATTGTTGGGGGATAATGGGAGCAAAAAATAATAAAATTGATGAAAATGAAAATGAATTATTACTTAAAACGGCAGATATAATTTCTTCATCTAATTCAAATATTGAAAATTATATTGATATAGCAAATAATTTCAATAAAGAGGCATTTTTAGAGACTTATACTTGCAAAAGAACTTAATTAAATAATAAAATAAAAAGCATCGTAATCTTAAAGGGTTATGATGTTTTTTTATTTGCCAAAAGGTTAAAATTTAACGTTATATTTACTTAACAAGAAAATTTTGATATAATTGAATGATGAAAATTTTTTGGGGGGTGAATATATGTTTGAAAATAGAATCAACTATCAAGCAAAAATCAATAAAAATGTTTTGGGGATTAATTGGATTTTAGACTTATTTTTGATTTTAGGTTATTTTTCAGAATTTTTAAAAGGTGGAAAAAATTTAGGTTATTTAATAGTATTTTACACTTTAATTTTAATTCCCATTTCTTTAGCTACATATATTTATAATTTAAAGAAAGACGACTCAAAAATAAAATATATAACACTTATCGGATATTTTATATTATATACTTTTGTTTTATTTACTACAGATAGAATTAGTACATATGTTTATATGTTTCCAATTATATCGATGTATTTGTTATATTTCAATTTAAAACTTATAAAATATGTATGTTATTTAAATATGGCGATTAATTTTATCAGAATAATATACTTGTATGCTTTTTTACAATTGAACAGTTCTTCAGATACTACTGAATATACTATACAAGTAGCTGCAGTTATTTTATTTAGTATTTCAATCATAGGGACAACAAAATTATCGAATAAAATAAATGAAGATAAGATTGAAAAAATAAAAAACGAAAAAGATAAAATAGAAAGTTTATATAAACAAATTATTAACAATACGGTATTTATAGAGAAAAAATCTTCAGAAACCAGTGAATATATAGATAAAATGTTTAAAGATTTTGAAAAAGTAAACAAAAATACGCAAAAAATATATGACGCTTCTATAGAAAATGAAAGAGATATAACAAATGAAAATATTCAAATTCACGAAATTCAAAAAATGATTTCAAAAACTTCAGATGAAATTCAAAGCGTTAAAGATTCTTCTGATAAAAATATTAATAAAGTAAAGGAAGGAAATAGCCTTGTTAATCATTTAAAAGACAAATCTTTTGAGATAACTAAAAAAAGTAAAAAAGTAACCAATAACATTACAGACTTAAAAAAGTATTCAGAAGATGTATTAAATATTATTGAAATAATAACTCAAATAACAGACAAAACAAAATTACTTGCATTAAATGCCGCTATAGAAGCAGCGAGAGCCGGAGAAGCTGGAAAAGGCTTTTCTGTTGTTGCAGATGAAATTAGAAAATTGGCCCAGCAAAGTGCTGATTCTGTTAATAACATATCAGAAATTATTAATAAATTTTATTCAATGACTGATTTATCGGCTAAAGAAGCTGAAGAATTTGAGAAAGCTAATAATGAAGAAAATAAAATTATAGATCAAACAAAAAACATATTTGATGAAATAGGAAAAGAGTCTTTTAAAGGAAATGAAACTATATATAATGTTCAAAAAGCTATGGAAGAAGTTATTAATGCTAATGAAAAAATCGTGGACGTTATAGAAAAAATATCTGAAAAAGCTAAGTATTCAAAAGAGAACTCACAAAATGTAAAAGAAGTTATGTTAGAACATTCATCAAAAGTTGATGAAATACAAAAATGTATATTTGAAATAGTCAAATATTCAAAAGATTTGGCGGAAAATTTTAAAGAATAAAAAATGATCATAAATTAAAAAGGGGGGTGTTTTTATGGTTTTTAAGAAAAATAAAGTAAAAATAGCATTTTTATTTTTCTTTGCAGTGTTTGTTAGTTTTTTTAATGGCGAAATGTATGCAGCAAATCCAATACCTGAAGGTCATATCCGAATTCATATTCAAAGAGAAGATGGAAATTATGAAAATTTAGGTGTTTGGCTATGGGAAGATGTTGCAGTAAGATCAGATCAAATAGCAGGTTGGCCGCAAGGTTCTACATGGCTTGAGGACAAACCACAAACAGATTACGGTGTTTATGTAGATGTTGAATTAGCAAAAGATCCTAAAAAATTAGGTTTTTTGATCAACAACAAAGCGGGAGCTAATATATCTAAAGATTTTATCGTACATTTCATAACTCCTAAAATGAATCAAATATGGTTAAGACAAATTGGAGATACGAATGAAGTTACTATTTACGAGCCAGCAGACCTTTCAGAAAACACTATAAGAATTCACTATTTTCATGAAGAAGAAAAATACGAACCTTTAGGTTTATGGGTTTGGGGAGATGTTGTAAAGTCTTCAGGAGATAGGGGTGCATGGCCTGTAGGAGCAATTCCATTTAGCGATGATAATATTGGGGTTTTTGGAGCTTATATAGACTTAGAATTAAAAGAAGATGCTGCACAAGTAGGTTTTCTCGTTGTAAACAGAGAAACAAGTGAACAAACAAGAGATATGGGAATTTCAAATTTAGAAAACAGACATTTTTTTATTCAAAAAGATGATTTGAATGTTTATACAAACCCTTACTATGTATCTGAGTTAAGACTTGAAGCAGGTACTTTATTAAAGGATAAAATAGAATTAAAATTTACTTCAACAGCGGAATTGACACCTCAAGATATACGAGCAGTAACAATCAGAAATAGAGGCGGTTTTAGATTATTCATGTATGATATAAATATAAAAGATGAAAAAACAGTAGAGTTGATATCTGATTTATTTACTATAGAAAATGCTCCTTATAGAATAAATTTTGGAAACGATTCCATTTCTGTTATTCCGGGATGGCAAATGATAGATGAACTTTATGCTTATGACGGTGAATTAGGAGCGTTTTTGCATAATGATGGTACTGCGATGCTCAAATTATGGTCTCCTGTGGCAGATTTTGTATCTGTAGTTTTATACGATAAATTCAATCAGCATGAAATTATTGCCGATGATATAGAAATGAATTTAGGCAATAGAGGCGTATGGGAGATTACATTAAATGAAGAAAATACTGGAATAAAAGATTTAAGAGGTTATTTTTATCATTATAAGGTTGAAAGTAGAGGAGAAACAAAACTAATTCTTGATCCTTATGCACCTTCAATGGCTGCTTGGGATAATGAACCTGAAGATTCTTTAAAAGCATATGATGTAGGAAAAGCAGCTATAATTAACCCTTCACAAATTGGTCCAGAATTAGATTTTGCTAATATTGAAGGATTTGAAAGAAGAACCGATGCTATAATTTATGAAACGCATATAAGAGACTTCACTTCAGACCCATCTATTGACGGTGAATTAAATGCCCAATTTGGAACTTTCAAAGCTTTTATTGATAAACTTGATTATATAAAAGATTTAGGAGTAACTCATATTCAATTACTTCCTATAATGAGTTATTTTTGGGGAGATGAGTTAGCTAATTATGAAAGATTATTAGAGTATTCTTCAAGAGATAACAATTATAACTGGGGTTACGACCCTCATAGTTATTTTTCAGTTTCGGGAATGTATTCTGAAAATCCTAACGACCCTGAATTAAGAATTGCAGAATTCAAAGAATTAATAAATGAAATACATTCAAGAGGTATGGGAGTAATTCTTGATGTTGTGTATAATCATACTGCAAGATTACATATATTCGAAGATATAATACCAAATTATTATCATTTCATGGACGCTGACGGAACACCAAGGACGAGTTTTGGCGGCGGAAGATTAGGAACAACTCATGAAATGGCCAGAAGAATTTTAGTAGACTCAATATTATATTGGGTTAATGAATTTAAAGTGGATGGATTTAGATTTGATATGATGGGAGACCATGATGCAGAAAGCATTCAAATATCTTATGATAGAGCAAAAGAAATTAATCCCAATATTCTCATGATTGGAGAAGGTTGGAGAACATTTGCTGGAGATGAAATTTATCCTGACGTAAAACCAGCAGATCAAGATTGGGTGGCTTATACAAATTCAGTAGGAGTTTTTTCTGATGAAATAAGAAACGAATTAAAATCGGGATTCGGTCATGAAGGTCAGCCAAGATTTATAACAGGTGGTGCAAGAAATATTTCACAAATTTTTGATAACATAATAGCTCAACCTCATAATTTTAAAGCGGATGACCCCGGAGATGTTGTTCAATATATAGCAGCTCATGATAATTTAACTTTACATGATGTAATAGCTGTATCTATAAGAAAAGACCCTGATTATCATCAAGAAGAAATTCAAAAAAGAATAAGATTAGGTAACACAATAATATTAACATCTCAAGGAAAAGTTTTCTTGCATTCAGGGCAAGAATACGGAAGAACAAAACAATTTAGATCTGAAACTCAAACTCCTCCTTATAAATCTACTTATACAGTTGATAAAGATGGGAATCCATTTGATTATCCATTCTTTATACATGATTCATATGATTCTTCAGATGCCATAAATATGTTTGATTGGGAAAAAGTTACTAATGAAGGAATACATAAAGAAACTATGGAATTTACAAAAGGTTTGATAGAATTAAGAAAATCAACAGATGCATTTAGATTACCTACTATGGAATTAGTAAATTCTAATGTATCTTTGGTTGAAAGCCCTGATATAAAAGAAGTTGATTTGGTAATAGGTTACAGAGTAGAATCAACAAGCGGCGATATATATTATGTATTTATAAATGCCGATGAAACAAGAAGAGAAATAAGATTAGGTAAAGATATAACAGATTCTGTAGTTTTAGTTGAAGGCAAAAAAGCTGGAACAACTCCTATATTAAGACCATCAGGAGTCAAAGTAACTAAAGAAAGCATTATTTTAAATCCTTTAACTTCAGCTGTTTTAAAAATTGTTGGTTATGAATACTATTTAATAATGCCAGGAGATACTTTACACGGAATTTCTAGAAAAACAGGAATAAGTATAGAAGAATTAATTGAAATCAATAAAATTGAAAATCCTAATTTAATTAGTGTAGATCAAGTATTAAAAATAAGAAAAGCAGAATAAAAAAATAAAAGGGTGATCATAATGATCACCCTTATTTTTTTACGTTAAATATTATATTTGAAATTTTTCCGTCAAAATATTGATATTCTCCATTTTCTAAAATCCAAGAAGCTCTAACTTTTTCTGCAATTTTTATTCCATCTATTATTTGATAAGAATCTACATAAATCACCCAAGGAACTAATTCATTTATATCTCCAGAAGAATAAAATCTATCTTCTGTATAAAATTTATAAAACATACCTTCATCATTAAAATAAAAATTTCCACTTGCTTCAATATTATTATATTTTATAGTTGCTTTTACTGTATTATTATCTATTTCTTCCCAAGATATATAATCTTGTAAAGCATATGATGGAACTAATAAAGCTTCAGATAATACTGTTACTAATGCTGATTGATCCATTTGAGCGTTTTCTTCATCAAATATTTTTATTAAATTAATCAATCTTCCTTGCATACTTCCATAACCATTTTGAAATTTATCTCTGCCTTCAAAATTTAATATTTTAAATAACGATGTTTTCATATAAACTATTCTTGCAGGTTCTGGAACAAAATTCATTTGAAGAGCGTGAGTTTTCATCCAATTTCTATCAGGAGATAATTTCAAATTAAATTTATCCCATTCAACTTTCGCATTAATCATTTTTGAATTTCCTATATAACCACAGTAATTAAAATAATTTTGAACAGCTATAGGAAGATTTTCAACATCTTTTACAGTAAAAACTCCTAAATCATCGTAAGAATATTTGCTAATTTCCTGATTTATTTCATTTTTGTATGTTCTTTTTATAATACTACAACTATTCAATAAAACAAAAATAAAAATCAATACCAATAAAATTATTATTAGCTTGTTCATTTTGAAACACCTCTAAAAATTAAACTTTTATTGTATAAAACAAATAAAATCAAACTAATTATTGTTAAAACCGATGAAGTTAATGCCATAAAAATGTTTATTTCTGAATTAGTATAAATAGGCACAAACCATTCGGCGAATCCCCAAGCTATACAAACAGTAACTGTTTTTATCAGCATTACTCCCGAAAAAATATTTCCTAAAGGATTATTTTTTAAAAGAAGTAAAATAGTTATAAAAATTGCCGGAAAGAAAATTCCTAAATCAAGTATGAGAACAGCATAAGCATCTCCCGGCATATTTTTAGATACATTTAAAAGCATTTGTGATATCCATGCCGGAGCTAGAATAAATAAAATTGAAAATAAAAAAATCATACAAGAATATTTAACTTTTTTGTTTAAATCAACAAATTTAAATTTTTCATATTCAAAACTAATAAATTGAATTATAAGATTATATATAGATAATGAAAACATTATGAGATAAAAAGGATAAAAATTTGTATATATTCCTTCTATTACATATAAACCATAAGCATAAAATATATATCCTGTAAGTCCTATAATAACATTAAAACTTAAATATGATTTTTTTATCAAAAAAATAAAAGAAAAAGCAAATAAAACAACTGACAAAAAAATAGTCATAATATCTTGAGCTATTGCACCATTCATTTGAAATGATGAAATACCACCTTTTATAAAAACTTCATTATATATATCTTTGTTCATAACACTCAAAAAAGCAATAAAAAAACTACTTAGAGATAAAAGGATACTTATAAAAGCTGCCCATTTACCTTTTTTAAAATTCACTATTTTTAACATATATTATTCTCCTTTTCACTTAAATAAAGCATTTTCAATAGCTTTTAATATAGATTTACTACTTGCAGTGGCACCACTTATAACCTCAACTAGCAAAGATTGCTCTTTAATAACTATATCTGTAATAGATTCAGCATCTTTTCCCCGGCCATTAGAATGCTTTAAAATTTTTATATCTGTTATTACATTATTTTTAACAGATACGGCAACTTCAACTTCAATAGGTTTAGCAATATAACTCCCATTATAAGTACCATCTGCAATATTTTGAAGATTTATATCATGATAAATAGTTTCAGGCTCTTGCCAATCTTTTGTTATTTGAACTATTCCAAAAATTATTACAGCTAATATCCCTATTATAACTCCAATACCTATCAAAATTTTTTTCATTGTTGATCTCCTTTTTTTCATAAAAGATTCCTCCGTTTATTTTTTTATACCTTGAAATAAGATTTTAAAATGATGATTTATAAGTCTTTCTTGTTGTTCTTTAGGAATATTTTTTTCTTTTATAATCCTTATTATCAAACCAAAAGTTGAAGTCCATAAAATTTGAGCAGTTAATTCATCATCCATATCTTTTTTAAACAAATCCTGTTTTTTACCTTCATTTATTTGAAAACATAAAACACTTAAAGATTTTCTCTCTTTCCCATCCCCTTTCTTTAAAAGGCTAGTTTTATTAATAACTTCTATATCATCATTTAATAAAAAATTTTTATACAACTCCGAATTTTCCAAAGCAAAATTTATATATGCTTTAAAAGTATTTATAATTTTTTCTTCAATATTAGATTCAGAATTTGTCGAAGCATCTTTAATGATACTTAAAATCTGCATATAATTTTCTTTCCATATATATTGAAGCAAATCATCTTTATTTTTAAAATAATGATAGATGATTGAAGGCGAATAGTCAATTTTATTAGCTATTTTTCTAACAGATAAAGAGTTTATTCCTTCTTCTGAAATAATATCTTTAGCAGTTGATAAAATAAGATTTTTGACTTCTTCATTTCTTTTTTCTTGTCTTGAAGCCATTATAAAAACTCCTTTCATTTTTATTAAACAGTGTTCTATTTTAGAACGTTGTTTAATTATATAATAAAAAAACTTTTTTGTCAATAAAAAATTTAAAAAGTAGTCTTAAAGACTACTTTTTTTGTAATTCAATATAAAATTCAAATTCTGTTCCTTTGCCAAAATTGCTTTTATAAAATATTTCACCATTCATTTTTTCAACTAATTCTTTTGCAATAGATAAACCTAATCCTATTCCTTGATATTTTCTTGTAGAATAATCTTCGCCTTGTTCAAAAGGAGAAAAAATTTTATCTTTATACTCTTCTTTTATCCCTATTCCCGTATCTTTTACTTTAAAATATAGCTTTATGATTTTTTCAGTTATTTTTTCATCATAAATTTCAAGCTCAACTTTCCCTTTATCCGTAAATTTTATAGCATTTAAAACCAGATTATTAATTATTTGACCTATTTTTATATCATCTCCAAAAAGAATTAAGTTTTTTGACGTGTTTTTTGAAACTATAAAATCTAAATTTTTTTCATTTGATTTAAATTTTAAATGCTCTATTAAATCAGACAAAAAAACATCAAAATTAAATTCTTTTTCATTCAATTCTATTTTTCTATTTTCTATTCTTGAAATATCTAATACATCATTTATAATTGGTAGTAATCTGTTTACCGATTTTTTAATTATCTGTATATATTCTTTATGCTCATTAAAATTTTCTGTTTTTTCTGATAATTCAACACTTCCTATAATTCCGTATATAGGAGTTCTTAATTCATGAGAAACTTTTGCTAAAAAATCTGCTTTGGCTTTATTTGCTTCTTCAGCCTTTTTTTTAGCTCTTAATAATTCTTCTTCAGCAATCTTTTTTTCAGTTATGTCAAATATTATTCCATCAATAATTTCTAAATTTCCATTTTCATCGTAAATACCTCTAGCGTTTTCTAAAATCCATTTAATTTTTCCAGAATAATCTATTATCCTATAAGTTAAATTATACGGTGTTTTTTTAGCTATATTTTTAGAAACTATTTTAAAAATTTTTTCTCTATCTTCAACATGTATAATACTGTTATAAGTTCTAATTTTGTTATTAATAAAATCAGAATTCTTATATCCAGTAATTTTTTCTATATATTCAGTCATAAATTCCATAGTCCAATGCTCATCATTTTTACACCTAAAAACAGCTCCTGGAAGGTTTGTTATTAAAGTTCTGAATTTAATTTCATTTTTTCTTAAATTTTCTTCAATTATCACCTTATCAGTTATATCACGACATAAAATAATTACCTCATTTTCTTTAAAACTTAATAATCTTGCATCGTAATAACGCCATTCATCATTTATTTTCATTTTATAATTAAAACTTTGAACTTTTTTTGATTTTATAGCCTCTTCATA
Organism: uncultured Thermotogaceae bacterium; assembly: GCA_964478535.1. Lineage (GTDB taxonomy): Bacteria > Thermotogota > Thermotogae > Petrotogales > Petrotogaceae > CAYZNB01. The sequence goes on along the minus strand of CAYZNB010000073.1, from coordinate 664 downwards.
ATTTTCCAAAAAAAGTTTGTAGTCGTATTCATCAAAAATATCTTTAATAGAAATATTCAAATTAAAAATGACTTCTTTTGGCATCAATAATTTTGATTCGTCATAAGTATAAATTTCTTTAAAATGTCCATTTTTGTCTAAAATAAAAAGAAGATCAGGTATTGTATTTATAATATTATTTAAGCGATCTTTACTATTTTTTAATTCTTCATTTAAAGAATTAATAGTAAAAAAATTGTCATTTAATTCTTGATTCAAAGCTTCTAATTCCTCATTATTTGCAGTTATTTCTTCATTTGAAGCTTCTAATTCTTCATTATTTATTTTTATTTCAATCATTTGTTTATGAATTTCTTCTGTTTTTTGAATAACAAGCCGCTTTAAAGATAAATTCCAAATTAAAATTATTAAAATTATAAAAGAAAAAATTAAAATAATAGCGATTATAACAAAAATATTTATTTTTGAAAAATGATCGTATTTTAAAAACCATTTTTCTCTAATTTCGTTGTATTCTCCAGTAGCAATTATAATATCTAACCCTTCATTTAAAGTTAAAATAAAATCTTTATTATCTAAATAAGTTGAAAAGCAGTAATCCGATGTATACAAATCAAACTCTGCAGGAATAAGATTTTTCAAATTTAATTTTTCGATCAAATAC
>CAYZNB010000072.1:0-15108 GCA_964478535.1 uncultured Thermotogaceae bacterium | reverse complement strand
AGCGAAATTTGTTTTTTAGAAAATTTGATCTTGTGAGCGATTTATTTTATCCAATATTTACCCCTTCATTTTTATAAGCATTGCTTTCAAAACTTTCCCTTTCCAACTGATCCACAAAAAAATTCATAGAATCAATTATAATTAATTCAGAAAATTGAGGCGATCAAATGTGATCGCCTTTAAAATTTTATTTTTTTATTTTAAATCTTTTTTTGGGTTTATTCACATTTTTATTCTTATCTTGTTTTCTATTTTGTTCTGATAATTCTCCGTGAAGGAAATTTAGTTTGGCTGTACTTCTTTTTGCTTCCTGTTCTTCTTTGTTGGGGTCAACTTTTGTAATTCGCATCAAAAAATTAGTTATTTCATCATATACGCTGTCTACTAAAGCATTAAAAAGATGAAATGCTTCTCTTTTAAATTCTATTACAGGATCTTTCTGCCCATATGCTCTTAATCCTACAGATTCTTTTAAAGCTTCTATAGCTTCCAAATGGGCTCTCCATTTATCATCTATTATTCTTAGCATAACAAATTTTGAAATTTTTTTAAATCCTTCTCCAAATTCTTCTTTTTTTGATTTGTATTTTTCTACAAATAATTTCATTAATTCTTCTTTTGCCTCTTCCATTTTTTCAGAATTAAATTCTTTATTAATTGTATATTCTTGAAGTTTTTTCTTAATATATTCTTTATCTACTTTTTCTTCGTTTTTATCCCAAGATGATTCAACTATTCTCTCTACAACATCTTCAAATATTTCTTCAACGTGTTCATCATATTCTGTTGACTCTAAAAGCCAGTTTCTGTGGTTATATATAGATGTTCTTTGGTCATCCATTACTGAATCCATTTGATATAGCCTTTTTCTTATAGAAAAATGCATCCCTTCAACTTTTTTCTGAGCATCGTTAATTATTTTATTTAGAAGTCTGTGCTCTATTGGCTGGCCTTCTTCCATTTTAAATGTTTGCATTATGCTTTTGAGCTTTTCTCCTCCAAACAATCTTACAATATCATCTTCAGTTGATAAAAAGAATCTTGATTCTCCTTTATCTCCTTGTCTTCCAGATCTTCCTACAAGCTGATTGTCTATTCTTCTACTTTCATGTCTTTCTGTACCAAGAACACATAAGCCTCCTAGTTCTCTTACTCCTTCACCAAGTTTTATATCTGTTCCCCTACCCGCCATGTTGGTAGCTATTGTAATTGCGTGTTTTTGTCCCGCTTTTTCTACTATTTCTGCTTCTCTTTCATGTTGTTTCGCATTTAAAACTTCATGTTTTATTCCTTGCTTTTTTAAGATACTGCTTATTAACTCACTTGTATTTATTGCAGTCGTACCTACAAGTATTGGCTGGCCTTTTGAGTGTTTCTCTTTTATATCTTTTATTAATGCATCGAATTTTTCTTTTTGAGTTTTGTAGATTAAATCATTTTTATCTGTTCTAGCAATTGGAAGGTTTGTTGGAACTATTAAAACTTCACAGTTATATATTGTTTTAAATTCTTCTTCTTCTGTTTTTGCCGTTCCTGTCATTCCTGCAAGTTTTTTATACATTCTAAAATAATTTTGAAAAGTTACAGTTGCATATGTAACACTTTCTTGTTTTACTTGCACTCCTTCTTTAGCTTCTATTGCCTGATGAAGACCTTCTGAATATCTTCTTCCTTGAAGAAGTCTTCCTGTAAAATCATCTACTATTATGATTTCGCCTTCTTGTACTATATAATCTTTTTCGTTTTTAAAAAATATTCTTGCTTTTAATGCGTTTAAAAGATGAAATAAAAACTTTATATTCGATGGATCGTATAAATTCTCTATATTAAGTAAATTTTCTGCTTTTGCTATTCCTTCTTCGGTTAAAGAAATTGTTTTTTGTTTTTCATCTATTGTATAGTCTTTTTCTTGTTCAAAATTTTTAGATAAACTTGAAAATCTTCTGTAAAGTTCTGATGGCGTATCCGATGGACCTGAAATTATAAGTGGGGTTCTCGCTTCGTCTATCAAAATAGAATCGGCTTCATCGACAATTGTAAAATAATGTTCTTTTTGACATTTATCTTCAATGTCATATACAAGGTTGTCTCTTAAATAATCAAATCCAAATTCATTAGCTGTTCCATATGTTATATTACATCTGTAAGCATTTTTTCTTTCTTCTTTTTCCATTCCCGCTTGTATAAATCCAATTGTTAATCCTAAAAATTCATAGATTTTGCCCATCCATTCAGCATCTCTTTTTGCAAGATAATCATTATGTGTCGCAAGTTGAACATTTTTGCCCGTTAATGCGTTTAAATATATTGGAAATGTTGCTGTAAGTGTTTTTCCTTCTCCTGTTTTCATTTCAGTGATTTTACATTCATGAAGTCCTATAGCTCCTATTAATTGAACGTCATAAGCTCTTTCTCCAAGTACTCTCAGGCCTGTTTCTCTTACTAATGCATACGCTTCAGGTAATATATCATCTAAAGTTTCGCCTTCATTCAATCTTTTTTTTAACTCTTCTGTTTTTAATTTCATTTGTTCGTCTGTTAATTTTTTCGTTTCTTCTTCAAGTTCGTTTATTTTTATTACAATTTTTTGATATTTTTTTATTAATGATTTATTTTTGTCTATTAATCCGAAAAACATTTTTATCTCTCCTTATTATCTAATATTTAATATCATTTTTGTTCCGCCGGTTTTTTGTTCATAAAATTCTACTGTTAATGTAGAAAAAACTGAACTATAATATTTTTTTGCAAAAAATTCTTCAAGATCTATCATAACAACTTTTTTTAGATTTTCTTTTTTATCCATATGCTTGTAATGAACAAGATCTGTCAATCTTGGTGTTTCTGAAAGGTAAATGTTCATACTTCTTGGGGCTATTGTAGATAAAATAAAATTATTAGAAGCGACATATATGTATACATCATCACCATAATTATTATGTGTTAATTTAAAATAATTATAAGTTCCTATTCTTCCGGTTTCTAAATTTCTTTCTTGAGATATTCTTCTTAACTCATTTAAATTGATTGCAGCATAAACATAATAGCTTCTTTCTTTTATTTTTATTAAGTCTTGCGAGGTTATTAATACAAAAGAATCTCTTTCTATTGAATCTGTCAATTCAGTTATAAAAATATCTGATATTTCATCAAAGGGATGAAGGAATCTTCTTATATACTCTAAAAAATTATTTTTTGTTATTCTTTGAAATTCAAGCAAATCTCCAAAATACCTATTTTGAGAAAAATTTTTTATATCAAAAATACTGAAAGTTTCGAACATATTATTAGGTGTTTCAAATATTCCTTTTAATGTTCTGTTTTCTTGAGTTATATAAAAATTCCATTTTTCTTCCTCAAAAAGTCCTTTTACTTGCCCTTTTATAATTTCATTGTCATCAAAATCAAAAGATGGTTCTGATTTTATTTTGTTTAGAAAAATAATGTCGTTTTCTTCTAAAATTTCAAAATTCCTACCTTCTATTTTAAAATTTGTTTCTCCGTTTTTTTCCACACTAAAAATATTTTCGATTAGTTTAAGTAGTATTTCTGTGTTATCATTTTTGATTACTATTTCATCAAATTCTAATATCATTTCTGATAAAAGATTTATATAATTAGGATTTAAAAATTTTTGGTAAGAATGATTTTTATCAGAATAAAATATTATCGGAGAATTCATTAAATCTTTGATATCATTTTGTGAACTTTTTAGTTTATAAGATAAAATTTCAAAAATATAACTATATCCAAGGCCTTCTTTTGATTCTATAAACCTTAAAACAGGAACTTCAAGAATTAGCTGTTCGTATACAGCTTTTAGACTTTTTATTTTTATTGTTGTATCGTAGGATGAACATGTCAAAGTTAAATAAATTAGAAAAAATATCATTAATTTTATTTTTTTCAAAAAAACACCTCATTTATTCATTCAAATAAATATCTATTCTATCTTTTTTTACATCTATAAAATAAAGATTGGTTTCATATTTTTCTTTAAATTGATTAAAAGTTAAATTAAATTCTATATCAAATTTTCTAGGTTGTTTTGATATTCCGCCATTATAATTTATTCTATAAGTTTCGTATTTAAAAGTCGTAACTTCAATATAATTATTAAATAATTGTATATTCATCGGAGATCTTCCAAAATCCGAGTTTATGTGTTTTTTCCCCATAGTAATAAATTGACCACTGCTTGTAAACATATACAATGTATCATCATATTCATGAACAAAAATAATTTCTCCATTAACTTTAAAAGTTCTATCTCTCTTTTCTATATCTCCATAATCAGAATAAAACCTTGAATTAGTTACTATCGGTTCTCCAGCTTGCGGTACCCATATTGAATACGGCACTCCTTTTAAGAAAATTCCGCTTTCTATTTCATATGCATGTATTATTTCGGTGTGTAATGTTTTGTATATATATTTTTTTTCAAGATCTAATATATACTCATTTTCAAAATAATATGTAAGGTCTATTTCAAAAGTTTCTAATTGATTTATAATTTCAAGTTTTGTAGGAGGTATTATTAAAGTTTGAGGCACTAAAACTTCTATACCGTTTAATATAATTTTTTCAGTGCTTCCTTGAATTTTAAGTTCTATAGTTCTATAAGGTATGTTTATTATTCTTTCTCCTATAGGCGGAGTAAAAGTATAAGTATATACTATTCCGTCTTTTTTTAAAGGTAGTGTTATTTCTTTATTCCAAGATAAAAATGCAGATGTTCTATCAATTTCTTCTGTTTTTATAGTAAAATTATTAGGCACTATAAAAATACTTCTTGGATATGTTTCAAAAATTTCTGAAAAAGTTTTATCTAAATTTTCTAAATTCGATTCATAATAACTATTTTTAAATCTTATATGAAAAAAGTTGTCCTCATAGTTTATTCTTAAAATTTCTTCGTCTGGTCCAGGTGGAATCTTCACATCAACATATTTATATAAACTATATGTAATTTCTGTAAAAAAATCCATAGGGCCTTTATAAACAAGTCCTATTTGTTCTATTGAAAATATATTTATAGCAAATGTTAAAATAAAACAGAATAAAAATATAATCCTTCTGCCGGGGCCGAAGCTGGTGCTTTGGATCTGTCTTTTGCTGATAGTATCTCTTGAATTTTTTCTGGTTCCCACGTGTTAGTTCCCACCTTTACTAAAGATCCAACTATATTTCTAACCATTCTTCTTAAAAAAGAATGCCCTTCAACTCTTATTAGAATTAGTTTGTTGCTTAATCTTATTACTCTTATTCTATGTATGTTTCTTATAGGGTTTCTTTCATCTGTTCCTGTTTTAAAACTTGAAAAATCCTGTTCACCTTCAAAGTATTTTGATGCTTTTCTCATTTTTTCTACATCCAGATCATAAGGAAACCACCATGCACGGTTTCTTAAAAATATGTCGGGATCTTTTTTTGTATATATAAAATAATGATAAATTCTTTTTTTTGCTTGAAATCTAGGGCTAAAACTGCTATCAACCTCCCAAACTTTTTTTACATATATGTCATCTGGTAAAATTGCATTCAATGCATCTTTTATATTTTCAATTTTTATATTATCGTTAGGAACTTTAAAAGCTATTATCTGTCCTTGAGCATGCACACCTGTATCTGTTCTTCCTGCACCAAAACTTATAACTTGTTGTTTAAAAATTTTTTTTAATGCATCTTCATATTCTCCTTGAATTGTTCTGACGTTTCTTTGACCTTGATAACCATAAAAATTTGTTCCGTCATATACTACTTCTGTTGCTACCATTCTCAAATATAAAACCTCCACTTCTTATCCATCTTTCTATTTTAAACCTGCTCAACACAACATTTAATTTATTTTTTGAAATAACGATGTTTCTAATATTTTATATACTATTTCAGATTCATGACTTTTTAAAAGATCTATGTTTTTTCCATAAAGCCTTTCATATATCCTTATAACGTATATATTAGCAAATTTTGTAACATATTGTGCTACCATATCTCTTTTAGATAACTCCACATCTTTTATTATATTTTCTAACCAGATATTAAAATTATTTATTACGTCTTTATTTTCAATCAGTTTATTAAAAGAGGTCACAATTTTTTTCAGTCCTATATATTCAGAAATAATTTCTATATAATCCCCGTATAATTCTCTCAAATCATCAGTAATGTGATCTACGTAAATCAATTTAAAATTAACTTTACTTCTTAAATCTGGTTTTAAATATCGTCTTATTCCTGAAATAAAATTATCTTTTTCTTCTACTAAAAAATAACCAACATATCCCACACTATCAAAAGTTGTGGGTGAAAAATTTTTTATTACAATAGAATCGTAACTTTTATGTTCGAACTTATTTGTAGAATAATAATCTCCACTTTGAGAAAATAATATCGCTTTAAATTCCATAATTTCTCCTTTTTATCCTTGAACAATATTTGAAACGGTATCTTCTCCTAAAGAAATCAATGTTTTTGATTCTTCAGAATTTTCACCTTTAACAAGTATATAAAATTTTATTTTCGGTTCTGTTCCAGAACCTCTAACAATAAGTTTTATTTTTCCATATCTCAACTCAATTACATCTGACTTAGGAAGATTATTATGTCCTTTGCTGTAATCAATTGTTTCTATAAGTTTGTTATCACCAATTTTTATTGGTGGTTCTTTTTTTAAATCATCCATTATTTTAATAATTTTTCTGTTGCCCTGAACTCCCTCAAAGGCAAATGACATTAAATACTCTTTATAATATCCATATTTTTTATTTAATTCTTCCAAATATTCTCTTATATTTTTATTTTTATTTTTTAAATCTGAGGCTAAACTCACAATAAGTGCTGCTGCTATTATGGCATCTTTATCTCTCGCATGAGTGTTTGCAAGACATCCATAACTTTCTTCAAAACCAAATATATATTTCTTTTGACTCGATTTTGAATACTTTTCCATCTTTTCACCAATAAATTTAAAACCAGTTAAAGTTTCCTCAACTTCAACTCCATAATCTTTTGCTATTTCATATATCATGTCAGTAGATACTATAGTTTTGATTATTATTCCGTTTCCCGGCAAAGACATATGTTCTTTCATTTTATTTAAAATAAAATTTGAAAGCATTATTCCCATTTCATTTCCGTTGAAGTCTTCATAACCTTTATCTGTTCTTTCAAAAATTCCTATTCTATCAGCATCTGGATCTGTTGCTATAACTAAATCTGCTTTTTTTTCTTCTGCAAGATTTAAAGCTTTCTCAAAAGCTTCCTTATCTTCTGGGTTAGGGCTTTTCACAGTTGAAAAATTAGGGTCAAATTCCATTTGTTCTTTAACAACATAAACTTCAAATCCTAATCTTTTAAGAATCTCTGTAACTGGTTTTAATCCAGTCCCGTGCAAAGAAGAATAGACTATTTTTAAATTGTTTTTTAATAAAGGGTTTAAAGATCTTATATAACTTTCTATTTCGTCAAGGTATTCTTCTATCAACGAATTTTCCACAAAAGATATTTTTTCTGTTTCTTTCGCTTTTTTTACTTCTATTCTTTTTATTCCATCAAAAAAATCAATGTTTTCAAATTCTTTAATTATTAATTTTATTTTTTCTGGAATAGCTTGACTACCGTCTGAAGTATAAATTTTGTAACCATTATATTCAGGTGGATTATGACTGGCAGTTATAACAATTCCACCATCAGCCGCTAATCGTCTTACCGCATAAGAAAGAATTGGAACAGCTGTATTTTCTTTAAATAAATGAACCTGTATATTATTCGCTGCGAATACTTCTGCAGCAACTTCTGCAAATTTTTTTGAAAAGTGTCTATTATCATACGCAATTACAATAGAAGGAAAGTCTTTCTGTTTTTTTAAGTAATTTGAAAAAGCTTGAGAAACTCTCGCCACATTATGAACGTTTATTCTATTAGTTCCTGCACCTATTTTACCTCTCATTCCTCCAGTCCCAAATTCAAGATTCTTATGAAATCTTTCTATTATTTCTTTCTCGTCATCTTTAATTTCTATCAGCTCTTTTTTTATAGACTCATCAGCTTTTTCAGCCCACAAATTAAATTTTTCATAAGATTCTTTTAACATATTTATACCTCCGATCTTTATCATTAATTTTATATATTTTTAATGTTTTATATTATAATTATATCACATCTAATTTTAATAAACTATTAAAAAAATAAATGCTTAAAGTATCTCTTAAAATATCCGATATTATTATGAAGAATTTAAATTTGAAATGAAAGGAGTGAAAAATAATGTCAATGTATGGAAATGGTCTTCAAATGAATGGAATGTATTCTGGTTGGGATACACAATCAATAATAGAAAAATTAATGAAAAATGAAAGTACAAGATTAGAAAAAACTATTGAAAATATTGAAAAAATGCAATGGCAACAAAAAGTGTGGGGGGAAGCTAAAGAAAAATTAAATTCTTTTAGAAATCTTGCGAATGATTTTAGATACATGAAGAATTTTTCTCCTAACACGGCTTCTTCTGCAAATGAATCAATATTATCTGTTTCTGCTGATGCTAATGCTACTGTACAAGATTTTTATGTTAAAGTTGTTCAACAATCTTCTTCAACTTCTTTAACCGCTACTAATGATCTAAAAATTGCTGAAGATATTTATGATGGAAATACTACATTAGGAGAAATTTCTCAAGATAGATCTGCAGGTGTTTTTATTATTGATGGGGATTATGGATTCACTTTAAAAGATAAAAACGGAGATATATTTAATTTAACTATTACCACAGCTTCTGATGATACTATAGATGATCTCATAAGCAAATTAAATGGCACTGGCGATTTCACACTTACTGATGGTGAAGGTAATGCTGTTGCAGATGCTTCTGCAAAGTTATCTGAATTGATAGAATCAGTAAATTACAATGATGGAAAACTAAAAATAATTGGTGGGGAAAATTTATCAAATATCACTATAAATACTGAAGCTAGAGAAACTGATTTAGATGCTCTTTTCAGTATAGGAAAAGCAGAGTTACGATCAATTGAAGGCGAAACAAAAATTGTGATGGAAAGTATAGAAAAAATATTTTCTGAATCATTAAAAAATATTTCTGGTAGTTCTACTTGGGAAAATGAACATATAACTATAAACGGTCAAAAAATATCTATTTCTGAAACAGATACTGTAAATTCTTTAATTGATAAAATTAATTCTAATAAAAATGCTAATGTTTATGCAAGTATAGATAATGATGGCAAATTTCTAATTGAAAATAAAGCTGCCGGACCAGAAGTTTTAGCTGTAACTGGTAGTTTGGAATCTTTAAAAGTTTTAGGTTTAAGAAACGAAGATGATTCTTACAGTTATTCTTTAGATCCGGGAGAAAAAGCTCAAATTCAAATATCTGGAAATGCTTCAACTGTTTTAACAACATTAGAGTCTTGGGATAATACTTTTACTTATAAGGGAGTTTCTATAGAAGCTCTAACTACTTCTTCAGATTTTATAAAAATCGAGGTAAAAAAAGATTCTGATGCTATTCTTGAAAACGTTAAGAATTTTGTAAATGAATATAATGAACTGATGGAATATCTTACAGAAAAATATACTGAAAAAGACTATACAGGAAAAGAAAATCGAGAAGATTTTTCTGATGAAGAAAAAATGCAGGGAGTGATGAGAGGCGATAAAAATTTAAAAAATATAATTGATAAATTAAAAAGCATTGCATATACCCCTGTAAAAAATGCTAACATGGATTATTCAAGTCTTGTAGAAGTAGGAATAACTTCAGGAGATACATACGGAGATTATTCAAGGGCAATGAAAGGTCTCTTATCTGTTGATGAGGATAAATTACTAAAAGTAATAGAAGAAAATCCTAAGGGATTATGGGATTTATTTTCCCTAAATGATACTGCTAATAATAAATTTGGATTTGCTACAAGTTTTAGAAATTATTCTTATGACTTAGTAAAATTTGGTGGTACAATCGGTAAAATAGCTGATCCAAACGGTAGTTTAGCTACTCAAATGCGCAGAGAGACTGATAGCATGGCAAATCAATTAAGACTTTTAGAATCGAAAGAAGCTTCTTATATTAAACAATTTACTGCCATGGAAAAAGCACTTGCTGAAATGAATTCTCAACAAAATTATCTTTATAATGCTTTTTCAAACTAACATAAAAAACACCGGAAATCCGGTGTTTTTTATATAATTTATTATCTTTGTTCATCAACAAATATGCCCGCAATTTCCCACATTTTTGCTACCATATCAAGAATTTCTTCTGGCGGTATTTCTTTTATTACTTCCTCTGTTTTATTATCTATTATTTTTACTTGAACCCTTTTTGTTTTTTCATGAACGTCAAATTCAAAACTTACATCTTTAAGATTCAACTCTTTATTAGATTTTTGAATTGCATCTATTAAATCTTCTGCTCCGCTTCTCAAATGATTTTGATTTTTTTCTTCATAATCTTTATTTACACTTTCATTATTTTTTCTAAATGGTTTTCTCGGAACCTCTTTTACTTTTTCACTCTTTTTTTCATTAGATTCTTTATTATTTTTTATATTTCTTACACTTTCTGACTTTTGCAATTTTGCCGTATTTTCATTCACTCTATTAATATCCATGGTATATTCCCCCTTTCATTTTATAAATTATCGACTAAAATTTGAAAAACTTAATATATCAATGTTATAATATAATAAATAAAATTAAAATTTTTTTTATGAAGGGAGGGCGTTTTCTTTGAAAAAATTAATTGTTTTTATCGCTGAAGGGTTTGAAGAAATAGAAGCTTTAACTGTTGTCGATATTTTGAGAAGAGCTGGTGTTACAGTTACTCTCTGCTCTTTAAAAAATGATTTAGTTAAAGGTGCTCACAATGTTTTAATAAAAACAGATATTATGATTGATAATTTAGTTTTTGAAGACTATGACGCCATATATTTGCCTGGAGGATTGCCTGGTGCGTATAATTTAAGAGACGACAACAGAGTTATTGAAATAATCAAAAATTTTAACGAAAAGAAAAAATTAATATACGCTATTTGTGCTGCTCCTGTTGTTTTATCAAAAGCGGGAATAACAGAAGATAAAGTTATAACTTCTTATCCGGGTTTTGATAAAGAAATAAAATGTAAAAAATATTCAGAAGAAATTTTTGTCAAAGACGGTAACATTACCACTTCAAGAGGCCCTGCAACCGCTATGCCTTTTGCATATGAAATATTAAGACAATTAGGGCTCGAAAAAGAATCTAAAGAATTACGCAAAGGAATGCTTTTTGATAAATAAAAATCGGGCTAAAGCCCGATTTTTATTTTTTATTATGAAGATACAACTTCACTAATTTCTATTTTTTCTTCTTCTGTTAAAAGTTTGTTTATATCTAATATTATAATCATGTGATTATCAATCTTAGCGATTCCACTTATAAATTGAGTATTTCTCATTCCTCCAACAGAAGGTTTTTCTTCTATTTTATCAGGAGATAAAGACATTACTTCTTTTACTTCATCAACCATAACTCCTATTTTTCTATCTTTCATTTTTATAACTATTACTTTTGATAATTCTTTGTTTTCAAAATCAGGAAGTTTAAATTTTCTTCTGAGGTTTATTAAAGGTAAAACTTCTCTTTTTCTAAAATTAATTATTCCTTCGATAAAATCTGCTGTTTGAGGCAAACTTGTTACTTCCTCAAATTCAGCTACCGCATCTATTTTCATTATATCTAAACCATACTTTTCTTTTCCTAATGAAAAAGTTACTATTTTTATCTCAGCCATTTTTTTACCTCCTTTTTTAATTAACTTTTATATTTCTATTATATCATATATTCATTAAATTTTTAAACTTTTTATATCTTTTTTATTAAATCATTTTTTGAATACATTTCTTCTGTTTTAGGCCCATAAGATATATAATCAATTTTTACTCCAGTTTTATCTTCAATAAATATCATATATTTTAAAAAGTTTATATCATAAATATTTTTCCATCCAGGCAAAGTTTCGTAAATTGGTTTTGCATTAAAAAAATCTCTTGAAGAATTTGGAATTTCTTTAACTTCTCCTTCAATCTCGTATCCAGTACATATTTTTATTTCATCCATATTATCTAAAACGTCAGCTTTTGTTATTATAAAACTTGTTAAACCAGATCTAATTTTCGCATATCTTAATGCAGGTAAATCAAGCCATCCTACTCTTCTAGATCTTCCAGTAGTAGCTCCAAATTCATTTCCAGCTTTTCTAATAAATTCAGCTTCATTTCCAAAAAGTTCTGTAGGAAATGGCCCTTCGCCTACTCTTGTTGTATAAGCTTTTAAAACTCCATATACTTCATCAAGTTCAAATGTAGAAAAACCTACAGCTGAAACTCCGTGAGCCATACAAGAGCTTGAAGTAACGTACGGGTAAGTTCCAAAATCAAGATCTAAAAGAACTCCTTGTGCTCCTTCAAACAAAACCGATGTGTTTCTAAAAGATTTTCCTATTTCTAACGCACTTGTATAATTCACTTTTAGTTTTTCAAGGTTTCTTTTTATATCTTGTATGTATTTAATCGTTTCATCAACGTTAAAACTCAACTTCCCATTGTATAAATTATTTTTAAGATAAAAAATATTTTCAAGTCTTTCTTTTAATGAATTTTCATCAAAAATATGATACAACTTTATTCCTTCTCTTGATACTTTGTCTGTATACGCAGGGCCTATACCTTTTTTTGTTGTTCCGATAGGATTTTTCCTCATACTCTCAATTAACCCATCTTCTTCTTTATGCCAAGGAAGAACTAAAAATGCTTCTAAATCAACATAAATTCTTGAAGATATTCCCGGAAAATCCTTTTCTGCTATATTTAATTCATCTATAAGCTGCTGCATATCTAAAACCATTCCTGCACCTAAAAAACCTTTTGTATCACTATCTGGATTTAATGATGGGATAAGATGATTTACATATTTTTTCCCTTTATAATAGATAGTGTGACCTGCATTTGAACCTCCTGAAAATCTTGCTATCCATTCATATTTATCCGAAAAATAATTTACAACTTTACCTTTTCCCTCATCGCCCCAATGAGCACCTACAATAGCTACTTTATTCATTTTTTATTCCTCCCTAAATATCGAATCTTTTATATACTTTATCTATATTTCTTAAATAATAAGTATTTTCAAAAAAATCTTCGATTTCATCAGATGATATTTTTTCTTTTATTAACGGATGATTTTTTAATAATTCTTTAAATCCTTTTCTTTCATCCCAAGCTTTTAATGCACATTCTTGAACCACTTTATAAGATTCTTCTCTACTTATACCTTTTTCTATTAAACCTAGCATTACTCTTTGAGAATAAACTAAATTGTAAGATCTTTCAAACGTTTCTTTCATTCTATCTTCATTTACAATTAAATCTTTCATAACATATTTTATTTTTTCTATCATATAAAAGGCTATCATTGTTGCATCTGGAAAAAATACTCTTTCAACAGAAGAATGAGAAATATCTCTCTCATGCCACAAGGCTATATTTTCATAAGATGTCATAGCATAAGAACGTAGCATTCTTGCCATTCCTGTAAGCCTTTCACATATTATAGGGTTTTTCTTATGCGGCATAGCTGAAGATCCTCTTTGCCCTTTTCTAAAAGGCTCTTGTGCTTCTAACACTTCTGTTTTTTGTAAATGTCTTATTTCAACAGCAATTCTCTCTATACTTGCACCAATTAATGCTAACACGCTAAAAAATTCTGCATGAACATCTCTTGGTACAACTTGTGTGGATACTTTCGCACATTTTAGCCCTAATATTTGTAAAGCTCTTTCTTCAATTTCAGGATCTATATTAGCATAATTTCCAACTGCCCCACTTATTTTCCCTTGAGAAACTTCATCTAAAGCTTTTTTGAATCTTTCTATATTTCTTTCTGTTTCTGCAAGAAAAGAAAGAAGCTTTAATCCAAAAGAGCTTGGTTCTCCGTGAATACCGTGCGTTCTTGCTACATTTACGGTATTTTTATGAGAAGCTGATTTTTCTTTTAATATTTCATAAAATTCTTCAAGACTTTTTAAAATATGTTCCCCTGCTTCTTTTATTCCTAAAGCTAAAGCAGTATCAACAACGTCGGAAGAAGTCATTCCTCTATGAAAATATCTTTCTTCATCGCCCATATTTTTTGTAACCCCTTTTATAAAAGCGATTACATCATGATCTACTACACTTTCTATTTCAAGAATTTCATCAACATTTATATAAGCATTTTGTCTTATCTTGTCGCTTATACCTTTAGGTGCCATTTCAAATTCTTCACATGCTTTAACTGCAGCTATTTCAACTTCTAACCATCTTTTATACTGTTGTTCTAATGTCCATATCTCTTTAATTGGTGACATTGAATACCTTTCAATCATTTTTCTTTCTCCTTATTTTTAGATTCGAGCATAGTAGGAACTATATCTCTAAAACTTATAATAAAAATAATTATCCCTATTATAATTCCCATTGTCATATCTTCTCTAAGTTCAGTAACTAAATATCCTATAGCAAAAGCATTTAATCCCCATGAAATAACTGCGAAAAATACTTTTTTCAAACTTTCAAAAAGAATTGCAAATAACGCTGAAAAATTCATTATTATATAAAAATAATGAGGTGTAAAACCTTGAACAATACCTATCAATCCAAAGAAAATAGCAACAAGCAACACCATAATTGTTAATTTGCTGAATTTTTTAAACTTCAAAGTCATTCCTAAAACTCCGATTAAAGGTATTATACCTATTGCCCAAAAAAGTTTATCTGAGATCATTAAAAATCCTAAAACAAAGTTCAACAGTAATGCTATAAGGTTGTAAATCAAAATACACACTCCTTTTTTAGTTTGTTAGGAAAAAATTATTAATGTTTAAAAGTTTAAATGGAAAAGCGTTTAAATAGTGAAAAGTTAAAAGTGGCAAGTGGTACAAAAATTTTTTTTATTATAATGCTTTGACGGTAAATACGGATAAAATAAAGTAGCGAGCAATTGAGAATTTTCGTTCAAAAAACAATTGAGGGAGGTGATAAAATGCGTTAAGAAAATAGCATGTCTGAGCG
>CAYZNB010000071.1:9138-15154 GCA_964478535.1 uncultured Thermotogaceae bacterium | reverse complement strand
GACCAACTTAAATATTTTTTAAAAAAGAAAGAATTATGTTATAATTTATTGTGAAATAAAAATTTTTAAATGAAAAAGGCGGGAATTTTTATGAAGATACTTCTTGTTGAAGATGATAAAAAGATTTCTGAAATTCTTTTTAAATTCTTGTCTTCTCAAGGTTATACTGTTTTTCTTTCTAATAATACTGTTAGCGCTTTACAAATTTCAAAAGCAGAATATCCTGATTTAATTATATTAGATTTGAAACTGCCTGATGGTAATGGTTTAGATATTTTACCTGAAATAAAGAAGTATTCAAAAGAAATTATAGTTGTTACAGCTCATGGCGGGATTTCTGATGTTGTTAAAGCTATGAAATATGGAATTTTTGATTTTATTGAGAAACCTATTGATTTGATATATTTGAAAAATACGGTTTTTAATATAAATAAATTTATTTATGAAAAAAAATCATTTGATTTTAAAACAGATTTTATTGGAGAGAGTTCAAAAGTAAAACACTTAAAAGATAAAATAAATTTAATTGCGAATAAAAATGTTCCTGTACTTATAAAAGGTGAAAGTGGTACAGGCAAAGAGATTGTTGCTCAAATGATTCATGAAAAAAGCCGAAGAAATAAATTTATTGCTTTGAATTGTGGCGCTATTCCTGAAGATCTTTTTGAAGCAGAACTTTTTGGTTTTGAAAAAGGTTCTTTTACTAATGCAGATTCTTCAAAAATTGGAAAAATTGAGTCAGCTGATGGCGGCACACTTTTTCTTGACGAAATTGGCGATATGCCTTATAATCTTCAAGTAAAACTTTTAAGAGTTTTAGAAACAAAAGAAGTGGAAAGAATAGGTTCTAATAGGTCAAAAAAAATTGATGTTAGAATAATTTGTGCAACTAATAGTTCTTTAGAAGAAATTATTGTAAAAAAGAAGTTCAGAGAAGATTTATATTTTAGAATTGCTGTAGTTGAATTCGATATGCCACCTTTAAGAGAAAGAATTGGAGATATAAAAATTCTTGCTCAATATTTTTTAAATTTGTTTAATAAGGAACATGGATTAAAAATAAAGTATTTTTCAGAAGGTGTTTTAAAAGTATTTGAATCATATAACTGGCCAGGTAATGTGAGAGAACTTAAAAATACCATTCAATCTTTAGTTGTTTTGAATGATAAAGATTATATAGATTTATCAGACTTACCCGAAAAATTTAACATTAATAATCAAATCGAATATTTAGAAGTTCCTTTAGGATTAACGCTTGAAGAAATTGAAAAAAAATATATAGAAAAGACTATTGATTATTTTGATAATAACAAAACAAAAGCTGCCAAAATTTTAAATATAAGCAAAACTACTTTATTTTCAAAGATTAAAGAAAAAAATGAAAAAGAAGGGTGATTTTTATTTTTTTGTCTGTAAAAAAACATAGTGAAATTGAAATTAACATTAATAGATCAAGGTTTATAGGTAATGTAATAAAAGTAAATAATGAGGATGAGGCTAAAGATTTTATAAAAGATATTTCTCGAAATTATAAAAATGCCACACATAATTGTTGGGCATATAAAATTTTTGATAAAAGAGAAATATTCAATTTTTCTGATAACGGAGAACCTTCAGGAACTGCGGGTAAACCTATTCTTGGAGCAATTGAAATGAATAATTTAATTAATGTAGTAATAGTAGTTACAAGGTTTTACGGAGGAGTTAAACTTGGGGTTAGAGGACTTATAAATGCTTATGGAGAAACTGCATCTTTAGCTATAAAAGATGCCGAAATTTGTGAGTTTAAAAAAGCTTTAGTTTATGACTGTAAAGCTGATTATTCAAAGTTTAATGAAATAGAGAAGTTGTTAAAAAGAATTGAGGGTTGGAAGTTTAGAGAACATAATTTTGCAGCTGATGTTAATTTTAAAATTTCTGTTTTAGA
Organism: uncultured Thermotogaceae bacterium; assembly: GCA_964478535.1. Classification (GTDB taxonomy): domain Bacteria; phylum Thermotogota; class Thermotogae; order Petrotogales; family Petrotogaceae; genus CAYZNB01. The sequence continues at coordinate 13,227 of CAYZNB010000071.1, read as the reverse complement.
AGAAAATTTTGAAGAGGTTATGAATGTTATAGAGAAAAAATCTTTTAAATTTGAAAAAATTGGAGAAGATGAAGTTGCTGTTAATATTGGAGGAGAAAAATGAAAAGTTTGTATAGAAAATATAGACCTAATACTTTTGAAGATTTAATGGGACAAGATCATATAAAAAAATACTTTAAAAATGCTGTGAAAAAAAATAGTATTTCCCACGGATATATTTTTACAGGGCCTCGAGGTACTGGAAAAACAACTACTGCAAGACTACTTGCAAAAGTTGTGAATTGTTTAAATATAAAAGAGTTTAATCCTTGTAATGAATGTGAAAATTGCAGAGAAATTAATTCTAACAGTTTTATGGATGTTATTGAGCTTGATGCGGCTTCAAATAGGGGTATTGATGAAATAAGACAGATAAGAGAATCTGCAAATTATAAGCCTGTTAGCGGTAAATTTAAAGTTTATATAATTGATGAATTTCATATGCTTACTAGAGAGGCTTTTAACGCACTTTTAAAAACTTTAGAAGAACCTCCTTCTCATGTTATCTTTATTCTTGCAACAACTAATTTAGAGAAAGTTCCAGATACTATAATTTCAAGAACACAATTGATAAATTTTAGTAATATAGGGTTTGATGAAATTTTGAGTACTATAAAAGAAGTATGTGAAAAAGAGGGTTACAGATATGAAGAAAAAGCCCTTGAACAGATTGCTTTAAAAGCAAAAGGTGGAATGAGAGATGCTTTATCTCTTTTAGAACAGGTTATGAAATTTTCGGAAGAGAAGATTTATTTGAAAGATGTATTGAATGTTTTAGGTATTTTTGATAAGACATATATAAATGATTTTATTAATTACTTATATTCAGGTGATTTAGATAAAATTTTAGAGATTTCAGAAGAAATTTTTCATTCTGGAAAAGATTATGAAATTTTATTAGAAGAATCTCTTGAACAAATATTTGATATGGTAAAAAGTAATAGAACAAAAAATTCAGATAAAATAATTTATATTATGAATAAAATAAATACTCTAAATAAAGAATTAAAATATGCTGATAACAAAAGATTGAATTTTGATGTTGGTATTGTTTCTCTCGCTTTTGAGTTAAAAATAACAAAAAATACTGGTCAGAAATTAGACAAAGAAGAAATTTTAAAACATCTTGAAACAGATCATGCGGAAGATGAAGCAGAAAAGTCTTCGGAAGATATAATTTCTAAACTTCTTGAATATTTTTCTCAAAATGAGAGTAAAAAACTCAATTTAGGTTTGTATTATGCTATAAAAATGGCTAAAAAATCTTTAGAAAATGATAAGCTTATTTTTTTATTCGATGAAAAAAGTATAATTGAAATGTATTTGATAGAAAAATATTTAAAAGAATTAAAAGTAATAACTGCAATTTTAAGTAAAGATTCAATAGAAATATTATTAAAAAAAACTTTTTCTATTCCAAATAGCAAAGAAGGTAATATAATCAAAGAAGATAATTCAAAGAAATTGTGGTAATTTTATTACTAGGGAGGATAAAAAATGTTGAAAACAAATTTTGAAAAATTGGTAATGCAAAGTGTTCAAGGGAAAATTCATCACCCTATCGGAGGAGCATATAGGATTAGTCATTTAGGAGAACCTATGATTTTACCTGCGACAGGAGGGATAACTTATAATTTTAGAGTTGGTGATAGCTCTTTTGATCTTGAAGGAGATCATGTGGAACCTGCTGTTTCTATTTTTAATGATAATAGAAATGAATCAGATGCTCTAATGAATCTCGCTTGTATAGGAAATGAAGCAAAAGTTGTTAGCGGGGAAGCAAAAGGTTGTAAAGGCTATGTAACTGGTAAACATGGTGGTATTGAACACGTTTTAATTGATTTTTCCAAAGAAGATATGGAGAAAATGGCTATTGGAGATCAAATACTAATAAAATCTTATGGTCAAGGTTTAAAATTAATTGATTATCCTGAAATTTTTGTTATGAATATTGAACCTAAAATGTTTCAAAAAATTCCTATAAAAGAAAAAAATAATAAAATACAAGTTCCTGTTGTATGCAAAGTTCCACCTTATCTTATGGGATCTGGTATAGGAGCTAAACATGCTTTTACTGGAGATTATGATATTATGACTGCTGATTCAAAAGAGGTTGAAAGATTAGGAATAGATAAATTAAAATTTGGAGATCTTGTAATGTTAGAAGATTGTGATACTACGTATGGAAGAGGATATTTGAAAGGAGCTGTTACGATTGGGGTAATCGTTCATAGTAATTGTGTAAAAATGGGCCATGGTCCTGGAGTTACAACTATATTGACTTCTAAGAAATTATTGATTGAAGGAATTATAGATGAAAATTCAAATATAAAGAAATATAGATAATAATTAAAATTTATGATATAATTAATTAGGGTTAAGAAAAATCAGCAGTTATAGTTCGGCTGATTTTTCTGTATTAATATAATGGAGGAAAACTTTTGATGGAATTAGTAATGCTTAGGTTAAATGAAATATTTTTAAAAAGTAACAATAAAAATTTGTTTATTGCAAAACTTGTAAAAAATATAAGAATATTATTTGAAAGTGAAGTTGAAATAATAAAAAAGAATAATAGAATTTATCTTAAAACAGAAATTACTGATGATGATGAGTTATTTAATAAGATAAAAAAAATATTCGGAGTTTATTCTTTTTCAAGAGTACATTTAGTTGAAAATATTTATGACATTATTTTAAATAATTCTATTAAAGTTTTTAATGAATTATTAAAAAATAATAAGACTTTTAGAATTCAATCAAAAAGAACTGCAAAAAATTTTTCAATGTCAAGTATGGAATTGGCAAGAAATTTGGGTTCTGATATTTTAAAAAGATTTCCTAATTTAAAGGTGAATTTAGATAAACCTGAGGTTGTAATTAATATTGAAGTTAGAAATGAAGGAACGTATATTTTTGAAAATAAGATTAAAGTTTCATCAGGACTTCCAACGGGAACTTCAACAAAAGGATCAATCCTGCTTTCTGGGGGAATAGATAGTCCAGTGGCGGCTTTGATGATGATGAAAAGAGGTATGAATTTAAACGGTATAACTTTTGCGAGTCCTCCTTATACGAGTCCTAGTACTATTTCAAAAATAATAAAATTAGCCTCAAAAATTTCTGAATATAGTCCAATGCCTTTTTTTCTACATATAGTTAATTTCACACCTTTACAAGTTTATTTAAAAGAATATGTAGATGAAAAACTTATTCTTGTTCTTCAAAGAAGATCAATGATGAGAATTGCAAATGAAATAGCAAAAAAATCTAATTCAAACTGTCTTGTAACAGGTGAAAATTTAGCTCAAGTAGCCTCACAGACTTTTGAAAATATTAATTCAATAGATCAAAGTTCGGAAATGTTAGTATTAAGACCTTTGATAGGAATGGATAAAGATGATATAATAGAATTAGCAAATTATTTTGAAACTTATGAAACGTCTATAATTCCTTATGAAGATACTTGTTCAATTTTTGTTCCAGAAAGTCCTGCTACAAAGACTAAAGCACATGTTTTAGAAAAAATTGAAAACTCGCTTCAAAAATTAAAAGAAATTGAAGCTGAATTAGTTAATTCCTATGAGTTACATAAGTTATTTAAAAAAGAACATACTTTATTGAGTAGGGGGAATCATTAATGAAAATTTTAAAATCTATTATTTTCACAATTTGGTTTTATATTGTTGTTGTTTCATTAATTTTGTTTTATGGAGGAATTAATTTAATAATTGTAAAAATTATGTTCAAGAAAAATCCAGAAAAAGCGATAAGAAGAATGGAAAAAGTATTGAAAAGGTTTGGAAAAATAGTTTTTAAAGTAGCTTTTTCTAAAGTTCAAGTTGATGGAATAGAAAATATTCCAAAAGATAAACCTTATGTTATTGTAGGAAATCATCAAAGTTTTTTTGATATTCCTTTAATTTATGCTGAAATAGGGGTACCTTCTTTTATTGCAAAAAAAGAACTTACAAAAGCTCCAATTGTTAAATCATATTTGGATTTATCTAAATCTGTTTTTATAGATAGAAAAGATGTAAAAAGTGGTGC
>CAYZNB010000071.1:0-9038 GCA_964478535.1 uncultured Thermotogaceae bacterium | reverse complement strand
CCTTCTGTAATTCCTGAAAATTTTGCAAGCGAAGATGAATTGAGAAATGTTATAAGAAAGGATATTGATAAACATATTCTTATAAGGGAGAATAAAGATGAAAAAAATTGATTTGATTACTATGGGAATAGATAGAATTTCAGGATCTCCAGTTGTTTTTTTAAAAATTGAAAAAACTAAAATGGCTTTACCTATTGTAATAGGAACTTGTGAAGCAAGTGTTCTTGCTATGGCTATTCAGGGAGAAAAATTTGAAAGACCTTTGTCTTATGACATTATAAAAATATTGATCGAAGAACATAATTCAACAATTTCTCAAGTTATTATCGATGATTTTAAAAATAATATTTATTTTTCGAAATTAGTATTAAAAAAAGAAAATAATGAGAGTGTTTATATAGATTGCAGACCTTCTGATGCGCTCATTTTATCTGTTAAAAATCAACTTCCAATTTTTGTAAAAGAAGAAATAGCTTTTGAAAATTCTATTGAAGCTCAATTTTTAACTGAAAAAGGTGAAAAAGAAGAATCTTTTGATGATTTTAACATCGATGAATTAAAGAAAAAATTTTTTGAAGAGAATAAAAATAATAATGATGAAGAAAATAAAGATGAAAAATGATTTTATTAAATTAAGTGATTTTGTTCCTGTTTTTAATGATAAAATAAAAAAGTTTTTTTTAGAAGTAAACATAGAAAAACATATTTTTAAAAGTCTTTTTTATTCTATAGAAAATGGAGGAAAAAGATTAAGACCATATATTTTATATAATATTGGAATTAATTGCAAAATAAATCCAGAGGTTTTATTTCAATTAGGAATTGCACTTGAAATTCTTCACACTTCTTCATTGATTCATGACGATCTTCCTGTAATAGATGATTCAGACTTTAGAAGAGGTAATTTATCGAATCATAAAAAATTTGATGAATATTTGTCTCTTCTTACAGGAGATTACGGATTTCTTCTTCCAATTAAAATTATTTCTGATTTAGAGAATATTAATGTTATTACAATAAAAAAATTCACAGAGGCTTCTTTAAAGATGATTGAAGGAGAAACTGTTGATGTCTTGATGGAAAAAAAAGAAAATTATCAACACGGAAAAAATGAAATTATTGATATGTATGCTAAAAAAACAGGTGCTTTATTTGGTGCGGCATTTTCAATTCCATTTTATTTTATAGGGAAAACATCATTTGCTGATGAAATATATAATGTAGGAGAAAAATTCGGTGTTTCTTTTCAAATTTTTGATGATATGAAAGATATTTTTTCAACTAAAGAAGAACTGGGAAAAGAAGTTAATGCTGATATAAACAAAAAAACAATAATTCAAGATAAAGGAGTTAATTTCAGTAAATCTTTAGCTGATAAATATTTTTTTGAAGTTATCGAATTTTTATATAAAGAAAAATTCGATTTTATAGCAGCCGAATTGAAAGATTTAAAAAAATATATTGAAAAAAAATAGGTGATTTCTTATGAATGAGAAAAAAGTAAAAAAAGTAAAAAAAGATAAGACTAAAGATGTTGAGAAAAAAATTTTTTTAAAAAAAATTAATTTTGGTAAATTTATTGATTTTTTAAAAAATTTAAAAGTTAAATTTTTAAGAAGAAAAAAAATAGCAATAATTTTTATTACATTATTTTTTATTATAATTGTTTTTTCTGTTGTTGTCTATAATTTTTTTATTAAAAAAACATTTGATCCTTATATCTTAAGCACAAAAGATTTTGTAGTAGTAGTTCCAGAAAATGCTTTTAGCAAAGAAATGAATTTTAATATAAAAAAAATTCCAGAAAATTCTATTCAACATCAAAATCTTACTTCGGTTGCAAATTTTTATGGAACTATTTATGAGGTTTCAAGTATAGATCAAATGAATGAATCTTCTTTTATGCCTATTACTATAAGATATAAAATTCCAAACAATTTGTATTTTGGCGATAATTTTGTTAACTTTTCAATAGGGCATATATCGAGTTTGGAATCAAGAAGCGTTAGAGAGCTTACGGGTTGCAGAATAGTTCAAATTGATGGAGAATATTACGTTGAAGGAGAAACTTTCAATCTTTCTTATTTTGGATTGATAATAAAACCTCCAGCGGAATCAAATTATGGTTTGAAAATGATATCTAATAATCCTCTTTCAATTGAACCTGATATAATTTTAATTGCAGGTTCTGATAATAATTTTTGGGGTAATATATCTCCTTTACAAAGAACAACTCAAAGAATTGATAATATCTGGAGTATACTTTTTCCAGAAAGAAATATTTGGATTTATAATTATCCGCTTCTTGATACAAGAAGTAAAGTTTATTATGATTCATTTATGGGATTTGTTATGAGAAGCGGAATTAATAGTTATATTGAATTTGAATCAAGACGACTTGCTCAAGAGTTAAAAAGATTGCCAAACATAGATTTTGATATTATTACTCATGGTGTAGGAGGTTTAATTGCAAGGCATGCTTTGGAATCTGATCATTCAATAAATAATATAGATAATTTAGTTTTGATATCTGTTCCAAATAATGGAACAAATTTAGCAAATCCTGTTATGCTAAATACTTTTTATGGAAAAAATGTAAACAGTTTATCATCATCTTTCGGAGTTACGGATAAAACGATTTTATCTATACAAAATTTTTCTCATTCTTTTATAAGTAGTATAAATAATTATTATAGAGATTTAGTTCCTAACTCAAATTTTCTTGTTGGACTAAATGATTTAGGCCTTAGAGATGATATAAGATATCTTAGTATTGCAGGTAATATTTCAGGAATAGATGAAATATTTCAAAATTCACCTATTTTTAAATTTTATCCAGAAATGATGAAAGGTTACGGTGACGGTGTAGTTACGGTAGAAAGTGCTTTGTTAGAATTTGCAACAAAAAATTTGAAGTTTGAAAATACTTTCTATAATATTTATTCAAATCCGGTTGTTTTAGAGTCTATAAAATCTTTTTTAAATGAATCGGTAGAAAGAGTTGAGGTTAAACCTTTTAAAGATGATTTTTTTATTGAAACTGTTCGTGATTTAGAAAAAGTTGAGGGAGAAAGAAGAGATGATTATAATTATTTTACTATCCCTTCTGAATATAATAGTGAATCGCTAATAGAAATAAATGAAATTTTAGGTGAAATTTCCCAAAGAAATGCATCATTAAAATATATCGATAATAATCTTTTTATAGAAACTTATGATGGTGTTTATAATTCTTCATTTTCAAAAATTTTGAATATGAGAATATATGGCGGAGTTGCTATTAATAATAGATATTTTGTTTCTACAGAACAAGGTGTATATGCAACAGATTCTGAAAGTGTAAAATTTGTGAAAGTTACAGATAATATTCCTTTTGGAGATGAAGTTTTTTATTTTCCTGAGATAGGATTTTTATCTATTAATCATTTAGGGGGGCGTTCAGAGGTTTATTTGAACAATCTCTTAGTTGAAAGTGAATCGAGGTTTAGAAAGATAAAAATTATTTCTAATGAAATTTACTTAATATTTAATGATAAAATCAGCAAAATTTCAGACAATAATTTACTTTCAATTATTACTAAAGAAGATATCTTAAATCTTATGGATAGAAGTTTTGCAAATATAAATGATTATTCAATTTATGGAAATCTCCATTTTTTACTTACTTCTGATTATAAAGTTATAATGCTTGATATGTTTGCAAATAAAGCTCAAGTAATTGGAGATTCTGATGTAGGTAATTTAATGATGAGCAATTATAATAATAAAATTTATATTTTTGGAGAACAAACAATCACTTACATTAATCCTAGTAATAGAAGTTTTGAAGGAAATTTTCAAAGGTTACAGGAAAATTTAATGGATTTAATAATAAAAGCGGATGGTGAAATATTTGGTATTTTCAACACGGCTGGAGGTTCTAGAATATGGAAAGGAAAAATAAATTAAAAATTGTTTTAATTATTGTTTTTCTAATTATTGGTATAATGACTTTTTCAAATAATTACAGAGAGGCTTTTGAAGTATATAATTCTGGATTAAATTCATATAGAACTGGGAATTATGAAAATGCTTTTAATTTTTTCAAAAAAGCAATGTTGCTTTCATCAGAATTAGAAGATAATTATCCTGAAATAAAATTATATTTCGGACTTTCTGCTTTTTTTATACAAGACTTCAGTACAGCAGAAAATTATTTGATTCTTTTTCCAGAAAATCCGTCAGCTGTTCAGGCTTTAAAAAATATTTCGGAAAGTAACTTTGAGAATAGATTAAACTTTTCTGAAATAAAAATTGAGTCAACTTTAAAAACAGAAGATGAAGAAAAAACCTTTAATTCATCTCTGTTTATTTTAATAACTCTTATAATTTTTATTATTTCTTTTATTTTAATAGTTCTTATTTTATTTGTGTTTAAAATTACAGGTTTTGGAAGTATTTTTAAGTCTTCTTCAATAAATAAAGTCAAATCTAAAGAAAAAACATTAGAAAATGATGAAGAAATTGATGTTCCAGATATTGTTTTAGAACAAGTAATTAATTTAAAATTAGATAATTTGGATGGAGTTTTGAGCAAATCAAAAGCTTTAAATAAATTATTAGGTGAAATTGAAGGTGAAGAAATAGAAACGTTTGAAGATTTTTCAAGTATTTCTTCAGAAGATGAAAAATCTGATGTTGAAAAAACAGAATCTTTAAAAAATATGATTGGAAATAGTTTAAAAGAAGCTAATATTGATGAAATAGAATCACTAATTCAAAATATTGAAGAAAATGGTGAGGTTTTAGAAGAAAATGATTTTTCTTCTAAAAAAGAAAGCGCCGAAGAAAAATTAAAAGACAAAACTAATGAAGAATTCGAAGCTTTGTTAAACATTCAAAATGATGACAACGATGAATTTGAAGAAGAAGAGAAAGTTGAAAAAGAAAAAAATGCATCAGTTGTTGAAAAATATGAAGTTGAAGAAGATTTAGAAAGAGCAAAAGAAAATATTGAACAAGTTGAGAACGCAATAAATCCTGAAAATAATTTAAAACTAAAATATAATTCTTTAATGAAAGAAAAAGAAAAGAAACTGTATAGAGAAGCAGAAGATAAAGAATTAACTTCTTTAATAGAAGAAATTAATGAAATTAATTTAGAAAAAGGTTCTAAAACATATTCGAATTATCAGTTAGAAAAAATCTTTTCAACAATATTTTTTGATGTAAATGAAAAAGTTAATTAGGATGGTGAAAAATGGATAATAAATATTTAAAAATTTCTGTTTTAACTTTAGTTCCGTTTCTTTTAATTGCGATATTTTCTATTGCTAAAGTTTTTTCTGATGAAATAAGGTTGAATCCTATATTATTAAACTTTGGAGTAGTTCAAATTACTTGGTATGCTTTTTTAATATGTATTGGTATGCTTCTTGCAACACTTATAGGGGAATCAAGAGCTAAAAAGGAAAAAGTAAATATTGATGAGTTCTATTCATTAGTTATTTTTGGAATAATATTTGGAGTTATAGGAGCAAGATTATATTATGTTTTATTTAATTTAGATTATTTTTTGGCGGATCCTATACATATATTTTTTATATTTGAAGGCGGATTGGCTATTCATGGAGGAATTTTAGGCGGAATTTTGAGTACGTTTGTTTTTTTAAAAGTTAAAAAAAATTCTACAATTAAATTTTTACAAGCAACGGATTTTTTTACTTTAGTAGTGCCTCTTGCTCAAGCTATAGGAAGATGGGGTAATTTTTTTAATTATGAAGCATATGGGAAACCTACTTCATTACCTTGGAAAATGTATATTCCTTTAGAAAATAGATTTTTTGATTTTAGAAATTTCGAATACTATCATCCTACTTTTTTATATGAGTCTTTTTTTAATCTGTTATTATTTATTTTTTTGTTATGGTATGTTGATAATAAAAGGAAATCTTTTGGAGAAATTACATTTTTGTATATGATATTCTATTTTTCTTTTAGAAGCATTTTAGAAATGCTTAGATTAGATAATTTAATGTTAGGTGATTACAGAATAAATGTTATTATGAGTATTCTTATTGCAATTTTTTCATTATTTATGTTTTTTAAAATGAAAAAATCTTTTAAGGGAGGAAAAAGTAATTAAAAAATTTTGGAGTTCATTGATTCTATTTTTTTTATTGTTCTGCTTATTTTTTTTGCCAATTACTTTTACATTTGAAAACTATGAAAATATTATTATAATTTCATCTGGATTTACTAATATTATTTATTTTTCTGAAAATTCAGAGCATTTTTCAAATTTTAAATTTATTTTTTATGGGAAAATAAAGAAAGAAGATTTTAATGTTATTAATTACAGAAATAGTTTTATTAGATTATATAATTCTAATTCTTTATTACAAAAACAAAATAATAAAAATTCAGCATCTTTTTTTTATAAATTTAAAGATGATTTATTTTTAGAAAACATGATTTATTTTAATGATGAAAAAATAAAAAATTATGTGTTATTAGCCTCTGATTTCTTTGAAGAAAACCTTTATCAATTCGATGAAAAAATTTTTGTTATAAAAAAAGATGTTTTTCGTTCTTTTCATGTTAATCCAAATGTTTTTATAATAAACAATGAAAAAGATTTAATACACGAATTATCTCATTATTTTTTTGGAAATAAAATAAAATCATATGAAAAAGATATTTGGCACGAAATTTTGAGCGAATCTGTTTCAATGTTATTTTTAGAAAAATTTTTTCCTTTATATTTCGAAAATGAAATTAACCTTAAGTTTTCAGGTTTTTATGAAGAACCTTATGGGAAAGAAGTGTTAAATTTTATGAGGAAATTTAATTACGATTTTTATAAATTGTTTGAGTTTAAAAGATATCTTGTGGGGAAATATAAAAAAATGAATGATAAATTATTTTTTGAAATATTAAATTCTTGGAGGGAGTAAATTGATAAATGTTTTATTTATAATTTTTGGTTTATTATTACTTATAAAAGGTTCGGATTTTATGACTGACGGAGCAATACAACTTTCTAAAAAATTTGGTGTTTCCGAATTATTTATTGGCCTTACTTTAGTTTCTTTTGGAACAAGTGCGCCTGAATTAGTTGTAGGTGTAGCAGCATCTTTAAAAGGTTCAGGGATTGTAATGGGAAATGTTGTTGGGTCTAATATTGCAAACTTGGGATTAATTTTAGGGTTGGTTTTGATTTTTAAAGGTTCTAAAGTAGATAAATCAACAATAAAATATGAAATGCCATTTTTAATTTTTTTAAGTACTTTATTAACTATTTTCATGATTACTAATTCTGGTAATTTGTCAAGATTACATAGTATTATTTTTTTAATTCTCTTAATAATATATATTTACTATCTTTTTAAGATGGCCGTTAAAGATGCAAGTTTAAAGGCACAATTAACAAGTGAAGTAAAAGAAGAAAAATTATATTCTTTAGGAAAAATTATTTTATTAACTATATTAGGTCTTGTTATGCTTACTATAGGTGGAGATATCACAGTAGATAATGCAATTGAAATTGCAAAAAGGCTGAATGTAAGTGAAACTCTTATAGGTATAACAATAGTTGCAATTGGAACATCGCTTCCAGAATTAGCTACAAGTATAAGTGCGGCAAGAAAAAATGCAAGTTCTTTAGTAATTGGTAATTTAATTGGTTCTAATATTTTTAATATTTTAATAATTTTAGGTATTTCAGGAATAATTTCTCCAATAATTCCTGATAAAAATATGCTTTTCGATACTTTTATAGCTCTTATAATACCTTTTTTTATTTTTTGTTTTATTAAAATAAAAAAAGAAAATGTATTAACAAGATTTTCTGGAATTATAATTATAATAATATATATATTATATATGGCTTTTAGAATCATTTGGAGATAAAAAGGGGGTTATCAAATGAAAAAAATAATCTTTTCAATATTTTATTTATTAATTGTTATTGTTTCTTTTGGATATAAGCATATATTTTTATTTATTGGTGATGGTATGGGAATAAACCATTTAACTATAGCTAATTCCTATAAATTGTACAATTATAACGATTCACTAAATATTTTCAATTTGGATAATTTATCTTTTATGAATACAGTTTCTTTAAATGGGGTTACGGATTCTGCTGCTTCAATAACTGCAATGCTCAGTTTTGAAAAAACATATAATGATAGAATAAATATTGACAAAGAAGATAGAAAATTATCTCCAATAACTTTTTATTTAAAAGATCTTAGATATAAAATTGGATTGATTTCAACTGCAACAATAGTTGATCCTACTATTGCGGCAGCTTTCACGAGAATTAATCAAAGAAGAGAATATCAAAGTATATCTAAACAGCTTTCAGAAAGTAATGCGGACTTGGTAATAAGTGGAGGAAGAGCTTTTGTAGAAACTAATGATAACTTTTTATTTTCAAATAATTTCTTGAATGAAAATAATAATTCAAATGAAATTATTACATTATATTATTCAAATTTTCCTTTTTTATTGGATTCTCAAAATAGAGTAACTTTAAATGAAATGTTGAAATATACTTTGGAAAAATTTGAAAAACAAAATTTTTTTCTTATTATTGAGGGAGCAAGAATAGATCATGCTTCTCATGCAAATGATGCTCATTCGATGGTAAAAGAAATTTTAGATCTTGATGAAGCGGTGAAAACTGCTTTAGAATTTTATAATAAGTATCCAGAAGACACATTAATAATAGTTACAGCAGATCATGAAACCGGTGGATTAAGTCTTGGAGACGGTTTTATAAGAATTAGTAGTATTTCAAATCAAAAATATTCATATGAATCTCTTGCATCTGTATTTTTAAATTCAGAAAATTATGAAGATTTTATTTTAAAAACTAATATAGATTTCGATTTAAGAAAGGAATATTATTTAACAGAAAAAAAATCACCTGTTTCTTATACTTCATCTTTAATTAAAGCATATTTATCTTATTATAATAATCGTTCAGGAATAGGTTGGACAACACATGGACACACTATGAATTATGTTCCTGTGTTTTCTGTTGGATATAA
>CAYZNB010000070.1:5360-15199 GCA_964478535.1 uncultured Thermotogaceae bacterium | reverse complement strand
TCTCAATTGTTCGCTACTTTATTTCATCCACATTTACTGTCAAAAGCATTATAATTTAAAAAAATTGTTTCACTTGCCACTTTTAACTTTTCACTATTTAAACGTTTAACCAATTAAACATTTAAACAATTATTTGATTTTCCTGACCAACCGACCAACTGTCTGCTGACCAACTTAAAAACCATATTTACCGTCAAAGCATTATAATTTAAAAAAATGTTTCACTTGCCACTTTTAACTTTTAGCTATTTAAACGTTTAACCAATTAACCATTATTTGATTTTCCTGACCATCTTACCAACAGACTGCTGACCAACTTTAAATTCCACATTTACTGTCAGGCATTATAATAGGCAAACCTTTTTTTAAGTATTTAATTGAATTTCCTAACCAACTAACTAGTTTAAAAGTTTTTCCTTTATGCTTTTTAATTTTTTCTAACCAACTTTTAATGTTTTTCTTTCTTTCTATATTTTAATTTTTGTCTTTTTTGTAGTATAATATAATTGTTATAAAAATTATTTAAAAGGAGTTGAAAATATGAAAGAAATTCCCGCAATTTTTTTGAATTGTTTGAATAATAAATCGCTTTCTTTGTTTGTTGATAATGAAATTTCAAAAATGAGATTAAAGAAAACTTCTGATGTAAATGAGGCAAATATAGTTATAACTGATAATGATTTAATTGAAAATATGATTAATATTTTTGTTTCTGAAACACATTCTATTGTTTCTGATAATTCTGGTAATGTTGTTATGGATTTAAAAAAGGGTAAAGATAAAGCTTTTATTGAATTAGCCCTTATAAATGCTGTTTCGGTTTATTTTAATAAATCTTCTTTAGAACTATTTGATTTAAAAATAAGACAGAAAAATAAAATTTCAAAATTTTTACAAGCTTTAGTTGTTACTATGGAAGTAGAAGACGCTAAGACAAAAATGAGTCATTCACAAAGAGTTTCTTATTATTCTGGGCTTTTTGCAAAATTTCTTAATAAAAGTAATGATGAAATTGAAAAAATTTGTGAATTGAGTATGCTTCATGATATTGGAAGAATTGGTATTGAACAACTTATGCTATTTACTCCTACAAGGATAAATGATTTTGAAACTTGGGATTTAGAGCACACTATTACAGGTTCTGTATTTTTAAGCTCGCTTGATGAATTATGGTTTGCTGTTCCTACAATAAGAAGCCATCATGAACACTGGGATGGAACAGGTTATCCTGATAGTCTTTTTGGTGAAGAAATTCCTTATTATGCGAGATTTATTGGTTTGATAGATTGGTTTGATCTTGCAACACATACAGCATCTTCAGAATTTGAAGGTATTATGTCATGCGATGATGCATTAAATTATATAAAGGAAAATTCAGGATCAATATTTGATCCTTTACTTGGATTACAATTTTTTGATTTTATGAAAGAATATTTAAAAAATAATAAATTTATATAATTTCTGTGGAGGTGTTTTATGGGTTTTGCTGTAACTTATATTAATAACTTAAAAAATTATATTTCTGAAAATGTTGAAATAAAAGGTTGGATGTGGAATAAAAGATCAAGCGGCAAAATTGCTTTTCTTCAAATTCGTGATGGTTCGGGTTTTGTTCAAGCAATAGCAGAAAAAGCGGTTTTAGGAGAAGAAATTTTCTCGCAAATTAAAAAATTAAAAAATGAGTCAAGTGTTATTATTAGAGGAGAAGTAAAAGAAGATGAAAGATCAAAAATAGGCGTGGAAATAATAGTTAAAGAAATAAATTTCGTTTGCGAAAATGAAAATGATTACCCTATTTCTAATAAAGAACATGGAATAGATTTCTTAATGGATAACAGACATCTTTGGTTAAGATCCAGAAGACAGTTTAACATATTAAAGATTAGAAGCGAAATAATTAAATCTATAAGAGAATTTTATTTAAAGCAAGATTTCATTCTTGTTGATACACCTATTTTTACAGGTTCTATAGGAGAATCAGCTGGAAACACTTTTGAGATGGAATATTTTGATTATGGAAAAGTTTATTTAGCTCAAACAGGTCAGTTATATCTCGAAGCAGCTTGTCAATCTTTCGGAAAAGTTTTTAATTTAGGGCCTACTTTTAGAGCGGAAAAATCAAAAACAAGAAGACATTTGATTGAGTTTTGGATGAATGAAGCTGAAGTGGCTTATTATACTCATGAAGATAATATGAGACTTCAAGAAAATCTTGTTTCTTATATAATTGAAAGTGTTCTAAAAAATTGTAGAGAAGAGTTAGAGTTTCTTGAAAGGGATATTTCAAAACTTGAAAATATAAAAGCTCCTTTTCCAAGAATTACTTATACTGATGCTATAGATCTTTTACAAAAAAAAGGTTTTGAAATTTCTTGGGGGGATGATTTAGGCGCAGAACACGAAACTACTATATCAAATGAGTTTGATAGACCTGTCATTATAGAAAAATATCCAAAACATATAAAGGCTTTTTATATGCAACCTGATCCAACAAATGAAAAAGTTGTTTTATGTAATGATATGATAGCTCCTGAAGGTTATGGGGAAATAGTAGGAGCTTCAGAAAGAATATGGCAAAAAGAAGTTTTGATTGAAAAATTAAAAGAAAATAAACTTTCAGAAGATGAATATAAATGGTATTTAGAATTGAGAGAATATGGTTCTATACCTCACAGTGGTTTTGGTTTGGGGATTGAAAGAACTGTTGCTTGGGTATGTGGATTAAAACACATTAGAGAAGCTATACCTTTCCCAAGAACAATTTATAGAGTGTACCCATAAAGAGGTATTATTATAAATTAAGGAGTTTTTTATGGAATTTAATGAAGAGAGAATATTTGATTCACAAAGAGAAGATGATTATAATGTGGTTAGTTTAAGGCCTAAAATTTTAAAAGAATATATTGGCCAATCAAGAATTAAAAAAAAGTTAGAAATTGCTATAAAAGCTACAAAAATTAGGAAAGAACCTATAGATCATATTATTCTTGCCGGGCCTCCGGGGCTTGGTAAGACTACTATGGCTTATGTAATAGCAAATGAAATGGATTCTAACATTCAAATAACTAGTGGGCCGGTTTTAGAAAAAGCAGGAGATTTAGCTGCTATATTAACTAATTTGAATTCAGGAGATATTTTATTTATTGATGAAATTCATAGATTAAATCGATCTGTTGAAGAAATTTTGTATTCTGCAATGGAAGATTTTCAATTAGATATTATGATTGGGAAAGGTCCTTCAGCAAGATCTATAAGAATAGATTTACAACCTTTTTCTTTAATAGGAGCTACTACGAGATTAGGTTTGATAGCCCCACCTTTGAGAAGTAGATTTGGAATCATTTTAGAAATGAATTTTTATGAAAATGAAGATCTCGCACATATTGTAAAAAGATCTGCTGAACTTTTAGATGTTCAAATTGAAGATGATGCGTCTTTAATCATTGGAAGCAGATCAAGAGGCACTCCAAGAATTGCAAATAGGCTTTTAAAAAGGGTTAGAGATACAGTGCATGTAAAAAATGAATCTTTAATTAAAAAGAATGATGTGGCTGAAACTATGAGTTTGTTGGAAATTGATGACAATGGGCTTGATAATATGGATAGAAAAATTTTGAATGCACTTATTAAAAACTATAATGGTGGGCCTGCCGGAATAAATGCTATAGCTTCGTCTTTGGGAATTGAACCTGAAACTATAAGTGAAGTTTATGAACCTTTTTTACTTCAAAGCGGTTATGTTATTCGTACACATAGAGGTCGTGTTGCTACTGAGAAGTCATATGAAGTATTAGGTTTAAAATCTCCGATAAAAAATGAAAATAGTTTATGGGAGGGAGAAAATGAGATTTGAATATTTGAAAAGTAATTATTTTGATATAAAAAGTTCAATAAAAAATGAAAAAGTAAAATTGATCGCAGTATCAAAAACATTTCCAGTTGAAATGATAAATTATTTATCGTCTTTAGGGCATTTAGATTTTGGAGAAAGTAAAGCTCAAGAATTAATTAAAAAATATGATGAAACTGAAGAAAATAAAATAAAATGGCATTTTATAGGCAATATTCAAACAAATAAATTAAAATATATAGTTCCAAAATGCGAGTATATTCATTCGGTTTATAGAGAAAAAGAAATGAGTATTATAGATGAAATTTCTTTTAAGCTAAATAAAATTCAAAAAATATTTATTGAAATTAATATTTCTATGGAAAAATCAAAATCAGGCATTTCTGAAGAAGCTATTGAAAATTTTTTAGAATCTTCTGTTAAATTCAAAAATATAAAAGTAGTAGGATTTATGACAATGGCTCCTTTTTTTGATAATTCTGAAGAAACAAGAGCTTTTTTTAAAAAAATGAAAATTATACAAAGAAAATATCTTTCGAAATATAATACATTAACAGAACTATCAATGGGAATGAGTAATGATTATTTAATTGCAATTGAAGAAGGAGCAACTATGGTTAGAGTGGGTTCTTTAATTTTTGGTAAAAGATACTATCAAAAGTAGGTGGAAATATGTTTGTGCTTTCTAATTTTCTTGTTGCTTTAGCGTATGTTTTAAGAATTGCAGGAAATTTTTTTATTATTTGTATAATAGCTTCTACCGTTTTAAGTTTTATAATGCCATATTATAATAAATATAAAGCTTTATTAGACTCTATTTCGGGAATTATTTTAAACCCTATAAGAAAAATTATGAATTTTAATTTTGGGGCGTTCGATTTTACGTCTATGATAGGTATTTTAATAATAATATTTTTTGACAGATTTATTGTTCAAACTCTCTTAGATATAGCAGCGAGGTTATAATTTTATGAAAATAATAATTTTTTTTAATCCACTTAAAATAGAAGAAAATTATATTGAAGATACTATTTTACCTATATTTCAAAAATTTGATATAGAAGTTTTGAAAATAATCTCTGCAGGATCTGGAATAGTTGATGGTTCAGCTAATGAAGCAGATTATTATGTTGTTCTTGGAGGAGATGGGACAGTATTAAGAATAGCAGAAATGTCTGCAGAATATTCTAAACCTATAATTGGTATTAATCTTGGGAATTTAGGATTTATGACAACTTATTCAGTAGATGAGTTTGAAGAAGCTGCAAAAGATATTTCCCAAAATAATCTTGTTTTTTCTGAAAGAAATGTCTTAGAATGTTTTTTAGGCGGAAAAAAGTATATGGCTCTTAATGATATCGTGCTTCAGAAAAGTCAGCCTTTAGGAACAGTTGATATAGAAGTTAAAGTTGGAAAAAATATTTTATACTCATTTTTAGGTGATGGTATTATAATTTCAACAGCAACAGGTTCTACTGGGTACGCATTATCAGCTGGTGGAAGCGTTGTAGATAGTAGTTTAAATGTAATAGAATTAATTCCTTTGTCTCCTCATGCATTGAATATTAGACCTTTTATTTTGTCTCCTACAAAATATGTGGAAGTACTTATAAAATCTATTGACTCAGGTTTTGCTTATGTTACAGGTGATGGAGATATATTACACAGGTTAGAAACGGGAATGTCTGTTATTATAACTGGTAGTGATAAAAAAGTTAAATTAGCTCAAAGAAATAATGACAATTTTTTTGATCTGTTGAATAGAAAGTTAGCTTTTGGTAGGAGGTTTGAATGATTTTGAATAAGTTGGTAAATAACGATAATTTTTCATCAGCCACTCCAAGTTTTAATATAGAGAGTTTAAAAATATTTTTAAATGATGTTCTAAAAATGGGAAGAATTTCGCAAGGAATGTTTTATAGATTTAAAGAATCTTATTTTGAAAAAAATAAAGTTTTAAGTGAAGACGTTATTAATCAAGAAGATAGAGTAGATTTTCTTGAATCAAAATTAGAATATGATTTTATGAAATTAATGCTTTTAAATAATTTTTCTGGATTATATTTAAAATCTTCCATTGTAGGATTAAAATTATTGAATATTTTTGAAAATATAGGCGATCTATGTGAAGAAAATTGTAAATTGAATATAGAATTGTTGAAATTACCTCAAAAAATTAATATTTTAAGTTTTGAAGATTTGTTTGTCCTAACTCAAAATTCTTTGACAGATTCTTTAAAAATATTTTCTGAATTTATTAACATTGAAAGAATAGTTCTAACCTCAGAAGAAAAAATTAAAGATATTTTTAATGAAAGCGAAAAAATTTGCACTATAAATAATGAACTAAAATCACTTAATATAGCTTATAAAAAATATTTACTTAAATCTAAAGAAAATTTGAAATCTATAAATCTTCATATAGAAATGCTTAATAAAGTTGAAAAAATAAGCGAATTATCTACTAACATAATAGAGGTTGTTTTGTGGGCTTTGACAGACATAAAGTATAAATGTAGAGGAAATTCGCTTGAATATTTTTATTCTCAGGATGATGAGATATGAAAAAACTTATAAAATATATTTTTAAAGAATTTTATGGTCCTTTTTTGATGGGGATTATAGCTTTTGTAATTTTTGTAAGCGTTCAATTATTGTATGAATTATCTGAAACTATTGTTAGAAATCATGTAGGATTTTCAAAGTTATTAATGTTAATGTGGTATAATATCCCTTATTTTATTTCAATGGGAATTCCTGTTGGCGTATTATTTGCAATTTTTTGGATTATTTCTAGACTTTCTAATGATAATGAAATAATTGCAATTCAAACACTCGGTATTCCAACAAAAAAAATAGTTATTCCTTTTTTATTGATAGCCTTAATTTTGTGCGGAATGACTTTTTGGCTTATAGATTCCGTAGTACCAAATGCAAATTATAAAGCAAAAGAAGCTATTGCCAAATATATTTATCAGCGTCCAAATGTAGATGCTTTAATTGCGGAAAACCAGTTTGTTGATCTCGGAGATAATAAATATCTTTTTGTTAAGGAAATTGATAGAAATAATGGGATTTTATATGATTTGCATTTGTACGAAGTAAAAAGATCTTCTGTTGAGCTTTTTCACGCGGCTAGAGCTGAAAAAACTGGTAATGATTGGTTTATGTATGAGGGCAGAATTTTTAGAACTGATAGAGACGGTTTTTTAAAGCTTGATGTTAGTTTTAATAAATTAGAAATGAATATAGGTCAAGATGTTGAAGAATTTTTAAGGTTTTCAAGAGGAGCAAATGAAATGTCTTCAACAGAATTGAAAAAACAGATAGAAACTTTCACAAGATTGGGTGTAAATACTTCAGGTTTAATAGTAACTTATCAATCAAAATTTGCTAATTCATTTGCTCCTCTTGTTATAGCTTTATTAGGAGTATCTCTTTCATTATTTTTGAATTTAAAAAGCAAATCTTGGAGCGTTATAACTACTTTTATACTTGTGGTTTTATATCAAGGTTCTGGAGCATGGTTGAGTGCTCTTGGAAAGGAAAGGATTATTGATCCAACTATATCTCCTTGGATTCCAAATATAATTTTTGGAATAACAGGGCTTATTTTATTTTTATTTCTTGATACAAACCTTTCATTTAAGCTTACAGAGCCTTTGAAAAAAATTTTTTCAGTAGGTATAATTATTTTATTTTTAAGTACTCCTTCAGCAATATTTTCTGGGAAAGTAGTTATAGAATCTGAAAATTTTTATATGAGAGAAGATGTCATAATTTTTGATAGTATTTTAAAAATAGAATATAATGATTCTATTGTATTAGCTGATAGTGGAGAAGTACATCTTAATAATGAAAGAAAAGTAAAAGAAGCTTTTTTAAAAGGCAATGTAATTTTTCAGGAAAAAGAATATACTATTCAAGCTGATGAAATGATAATAAATTATGAAGAAAGCACGGCATTATTTTTAAACTCTTTTTCTGTTCAGGAAAATCCGGATAAAAAAGAGGTGGAAGTTAGAATTTTTTCAGAAAGTACTTTCACACCTTTAAATGATGAGCTAATTGTATCAAGAAATTCTAAAATTACTACTTGTAAAAGCAGACCCACATATTATTTTGTTGCAAGAAAAGTTACAATTTACCCAAATAAATTTTTAATTGCAAGAGATATGCTCATAGAATTTTTTGGTGTTCCCGTTTTTTATTTTCCTTTTTATTTTCAGAATTTAGGAAAACAGGAAAATGCACCTTTTATCTTCACTTTTAATTTTGGTGATAATAAAATTAGTGTTGATTTACAATTAAATTATTTTTTTGAAAATAACACTAATTTGAAATTCACACAAAAAATGGAAAATAATATGAAAACTGGAAAAACAGATTTATCAACGGTATTCAAATATGGTATGCCTATATTTAATGGAGATTTTTATGTTTTTTCAGAGCTTCTTAACGATACGGTTAAATCAATAGGTTTTAGTTATGAGAACTTTTTAAAAGATTCTTATTTTAGACTAAATCAAGAAACTTACAACCTTAAAAATATAAATAATTTAGTTTTAAATATCCCTAAATGGGAAACAGATTTTGGAACTCTTGAAAAAATTTCCTCTGAAATTATATGGCATAATAATGCAATTCAATATTTAAAATTTTATGATTTTAAATCTGAAGCATTTCAAAAGAAATTTAGACGTTCGAATATTTCTTTATATGACTTAAGGTTTTTTGCTGAAGCAGGAAATAAGTTGAAAACATCTCAGCCAATAAAAAAATCTTTATCCGAATTATGGGAAGTTAGAAAAACAGATATATCTGCCAAAGGAAGATATAATTTATATTCAGTTTTTTCATCATTAACTGGTACGTTTGAATATAATCAAAAAACAGAAGCGGGAATTACTTCAAAAAATCAAGTATTGAGCAAAAATCTTTTTAGCTATAAACAAGATTTTTTTACATTTTATTATAAAAAGTTTGAAGTTAGCATTGGTGGAGTGTTTAAATCAAATTTTAATCATCAAAAAGATTTTGTTGAAACAAATTCTTCATATTTTGGAAAAACAGATTTTGATTATATCATATCTCCTTATATTGAATTATATTATAGTAATTTTGAATTTGGATACTCATTAGATCATAAAAATGTTTTAGAAAATTCTTTAACTAAAACTAATAAAGATCAATTTTTATATAATGATTATATAGGTTATAGATTCTCGATTTTGAGCAATTCAATTATTTCAAAATTTAGATTAAAAAGATCAATAGAAATTTCAAATTTAGATGATTATGATTTTAATTTTTCAGATTTTAAAATAATTAATGCCATAAATCCTTTTAAAAAAAATTTTGGAACTTTTAATTCTATGGAATTTGATGCTCAAACTAATATAAATATTTTTGGTTTAAACAATATAATTCAATCTAAATCAAAATTTGATGTCTCAGATGAGGATAATATAGTATTAAATCTGACGGAATTTGTTATTACAAGCAAGTATAGTAACATATTAGATCATAGAACAAAATTTGAGTATAATCATCAAAAAGAAATACCAATTGAATTTATAGAAAATAGAGAGATAATTACTTACAATAGAAATCGAATAGAAATTAATTATAAGTATTACTTTGGTAAAGACAGTATTAAAGAAGCTTTTCCCGAAATATTGACAAAACATTCTTTAATTTTGGGTGGAAACAGAATTACAGGAAAATTTGACATAAAAAATGAATTAAATTTATTTGAATTAGAAACAAAGTTCATTGAAGCAAAATCTGCTTATAATTATATTTTAAAAAGTTCATATGATATATCTAAGAATGAATTAAAAGGCGGATTTGGTTACGAAACAAGAGATAAGACAGAAAATATAAAATTTGACTTATTTTATGATTTAGAGAATAATAATTTTAAATTTTCAACATTCGAAATAACAAAAAGAATCGTATGTTGGTCATTTACATTTAAAACTCAAGT
>CAYZNB010000070.1:0-5260 GCA_964478535.1 uncultured Thermotogaceae bacterium | reverse complement strand
TTACATAACTAATATAGTAAAATGTCGACCTCCTCAAAATAGAAAACCTAATTTTGACGAGATGAAAGCTTGTTCAAACTTTCTTGAAGCTCAAATTTTATTGATAAAACCTAAACTGATAGTTTGTTTAGGAGCGTCTTCATTATCTTATTTTATTAACGAAAATATTACAATATCTCAAGCACGGGGAAGATTTTTTGATTGGATTAATGGAATTAAGATATTTCCAACATTTCATCCAAGTTATTTGTTAAGAAATCATTCGATGGAAAAAGGCACTCCAAGATATTTTTCTTATCTTGATTTTAAAGCTATAGGAGCGATTCATAAATATGCAAGTAATGGAAAGAATATGGAAGAAGTGATTAAAGTTATTACCGAAAGAATGAAAACGTCCGGAGGATTGAATTGAAATTAATAAGTTTAGAAATAGATGGATTTAAAAGTTTTGCGAAAAAAACTATATTTGAATTGAATAAAAATATTATTGCAGTAGTCGGACCAAACGGTTCCGGAAAATCAAATATAGTAGATGCAATAAGATGGCTTTTGGGAGAACAATCATCAAAACAAATTAGAGTTTCTGATAGAACAGATGTGATTTTTGCGGGTAGTAATGGATATAAAAAAGCAAATTCAGCAAGTGTTTGTTTAAATATAAAAAAAGATGATGAAGTAATTTCAATAAAAAAAATAATTTCAGAAAACACAGGCAACAAATATTTAATTAATAATAAAGTTACAACATTGAAAGGAATACATTCGATTTTTTCAGAAAGTGCAATAAGCACGAATTTGTATTCTATAGTTAGCCAAGGGCAAGTTTCTGAGATAGTCAATGCATCTCATGAAAATTTAAGAGATATAGTTCTTTCTGCAGCTAATATAAGTAGCTTTATAGAAAAGAAGAAAGAATCTTTGAGAATGCTTGAGAAAACTTCAGAAAATCTTGAAAGACTTAATGATATGATATATATGATAGAGAAAAATTTGAAATCTTTATCTATAAAAGCGGGAAGAGCTAAAAAATATCTTGAATATTCTGATGAATTAAAAAAACTAGGGAAAACATTTTTTGGGGCAAAAAAATACTTTATTTTAAAAAGTATTGAAGAATTTGAAAATTCTAAAAAATTAAACGATGAAAATATAAAAGTGCTTCGTTCTAGCTCTTTTGAAGTTGAGCGAGAATATAATCAGATAAAACAAGAAATTGAAGATGTAGAAAAATCACTACTTGAAAAAAGCAATATGGTTCAAAATCATAGAGAAAGAACTTTGCTTTTAGACGCTGAAAAAAATAGACTTTCTGAAAAGATTAACGAGATAAACTCATCCCTTCTTTCTATAGATTGGGAAATGAAATCGTTAAATGATTTACTTTCAAAATTAAACGTTAGAATAGAAGAAGTAAAAGATTTAGAAAAAAAATATTTTAATGATATTGAAATCTTAAATGATGAAATAAAAAATATTTTAAAAGAAAAGGAAAATTTTGAAGGTAAAATTTCTGAAGAAGAAAAAGAGATTTCAAAAAAAGAAGCTGATCTTTCTAACCTTGAACAACAAATAAAAGAATCAAAAAATTTCTTAAATGAAAAAGAAAAGAATTTTCATTCAAAAGAAGAAAGAATAATACTTTTAAAAGAAGAAAAGGAAAAATTGCTTTCTGATATAAAAGTATTAAAAAAACAACTAGACAGGCTTCTGGAAATCATTGAATCTCATTCAAATGAAGAATCAGATTTATCTAAAAAAATAAAAGAGAAATTAGATATTTTAAGAAATTTAAAAGAAGTGTTTGATAAAAATATAGATTATGTAGAAGAATTGAAAAAGGAACAAATCAATTTAAAACATACATTGCAAAATTTATATAATCAGTTAGAAGATTATTCAGGATATTCTAGCGTCATAAAAACTTTTTTTCAGAAATTTAAAAATGATGAAAAAGTTATAGATGTTGTAGCTAATTTGGTAGAAGTAGAAAAAGAATATGAAGAAGCTGTTTCGGCTTCAGCTGGAGCAAAACTTCAAAATATTGTTATAAAAGATTCTGATAAAGTTCGTGAATACATTAGTTATATAAGAAATAATAGTTATGGTAAAATAACATTTTTACCAATGGATATTTTAAAATCAAAAAATGTTTTAAATAAAAATATCTTGAATGAACCTGGAACTATAGAATATTTAATTAACATTGTTAATTTTGAATCAAAATTTAAAACAGTTATGGATTATGTTTTTTCTAATACTTTAGTTGTTGATTCTATAGAATCCGCAGTAAAATTATCTAAAAATTTTTTTAAAGGGAATATTGTAACTTTAAACGGTGATTTTATTTCCGGCTCAGGTACAATAACAGGTGGTAAAAATAAAAATGACTATTCTACAACGATTTTAAAGAGAAAAAGAGAAATAGAAGAAATAAAAATAAGATTAGATGAAATTCAGGAAAATTTTAATTATTATAATAAAGAAATAGAAAAGTTAAATAAAGAAATTACTAAAGAAAAAAATTTATACAACGATTATAAGGAAAAATATAATGAAAAAATTCTTCAAAAAAATGTTGAAAATTCTAATTATGTAAATATAAACAATGAATATAAACAAAAAAATAATCAATTAAAAACAATTAGTGAAAGATTAGATGAATATGAGAACGATGTTCGGAAATTAAATCAAGATATTTTAAAATTAAATAAATTGATTAAAGATAATTCAAAAGAATATGAAGAAATAAGTGAAAAAATAAAAGTAATTTCTGATAAAAACACTGAAATAAAAAATGAACTTTCAAAAATTAATAGAATTCTTTATGAGAAAAATTATTCTTTAGATTCAATAAAAGAAAAATATGAAAATTATAAAAATGAAAAAAGAAAGATTTTAAAAGAAATTTCAGATTCTCAAGATAAATCGGAAATACATCAGAAAAGTTATGATGACTTAAAAATTCAAAAAGAAAAATTAAATGAAAAATTTCAAATGACAACTAAAGAATACGAATTTTTAAATGAAGAATTAAGTAAAACGCTTGAAGTTTTAAAAAATAGTAGAACAGGAAAACTTGATAAGATGAAACATTATGAAAATTTAGAAAATGAAAGAATGAAATTAAAAGACGAAATAAATAAATTTAAAGAAGAAAGACAAAAAATAGATTTTAGTATTCAGGAGCTTGTACATGAGCAAAAATTCAATTTGGAAAAAGCAAGGCAGATTAATTTAACAGAAGAAGATTTAGAATTAATAGAATTATCGGAAGAAGAAATAGATTCTTTAGAAATAAGGTTACAAGATTTAGAAAACTATTTAAAAAAATTAGGTTCTGTGGATTTAAGTGTTTTGGAAGAATATGAACAAATTCAAAAGGATTTTGATGAAAAGATGATAGAAAAACATGATGTGGAAGAATCTGTAGATAAACTTAACGAAATCATTCAAAAACTTGATGAGTTGGCTGAAAGCAAATATACATCTTTTTTCGAAAAGTTAAATGATGAATTTAAAAAATTTATACAAACGCTTTTTAAAAATGGCTATGGAGAATTAAATTATATTGGAGAAGGTAAATCTTTTGAAAAAGGCATTCAAATATCTGTTAAAAAATATGGTAACAAGTTTCAAAAGCTTTCACTTTTTTCTGGAGGAGAAAAAGCATTGATTGCAATTGCTTTTTTATTTGCAATGATGAGTTTAAATCCAAGTCCTTTTTATATTTTAGATGAAATAGATGCTCCTTTAGACGATATAAATGCCTCAAAAATATCCAATTTGATTTTAAAAAATGCAGAAAAGTCTCAATTTTTGATGATAACTCATAATAAATTAGTTATGGAAATAGCAGAAATTTTTCATGGAATTACTATGAAAGATGGAGTAACAAGAGTAGTTCCAGTAAATTTTGTTGATTTTCAAGAATATAATTAAGAGGAGAGAGAAATTTTTATGGAAAAAAAAAGGTTGCATCCTAGTATATTTAAAGTTCCAATTGATAAAATTAGAATGGGATATTATACAGATAAATATTTTACAAGATTTGTCGAAGTGTTAAAAAAAGATAAAAAAGATAATATAGTTTTGTATCAATATTTTCCAAGAAAAGATGCTACAATTGTAGGAATAGATGAAGCTTTAGCTATATTGAAATATGGGACGGGTTATTATAGGGATGAAGAAGAAGGAGCAAAAACTTTTAATGAAATACTTCATATTGAAAAATTGATACAAGAAGCGTCTAATAGAATGGATAAAGAGAGCTTATTAAAATTAACTTCAAAAAAATGGGATTTAAGATTAAAATTAAATTCTCTTTGGATAGATAAATGGAATGAAATAGAAGTTGAAGCTCTTTATGATGGTGATGATGCTAAAAATATGGAACCTATAATGGCAATCAAAGGGAATCCGGCTTATTTTGGACATTTAGAAACGGTTTTATTAGGTGTTTTATCAAGAGCGACAAGCACAGCAACATCAGTAAAAAAAGTAGTTATAGCCTCAAATAGTAAACCAATATTGTTTTTTAGTGCTAGATTTGATCATTTCTGGGTACAAGCAACTGATGGATATGCCGCTTTGAAAGCCGGAGCTTTTGGAGTATCAACAGACGCAAATGCAGATTATTGGGGTGCGGAGTCTTTAGGGACTATTCCACATGCGTTAATAGCTTGTTATGGAGGTGATACATCTAAAGCAAGTATAGCTTTTGATGAACATATAAAAGGTTCTGTAAACAGAATGGCATTAGTTGATTGGGATAATGACGTAATAGGAACTACTTTCAAATTAATAAAAGATATGTATGAATCAGTAAAAAAAGAAAAAATGATTTTAGGAATTACAGATCCTTCTGATATAATAGGAGCAGGTAAAAATAAATTATGGGCCGTAAGATTCGATACTTCTGGATCTTTAAGAGATAAATCTGTAGTGCCTAAATCGAAAGATTCTTTAGGAGTAAATCCTGAGTTGGTATGGAGAGCAAGACAAGAGTTCGATAAAGTAGGCCTTAAAGATTTAAAAATAGTAGTATCTGGTGGTTTTGATGAACAAAAAATAGAATTATTTGAGACTTTAGATGTTCCTGTAGACGTGTATGGAGTGGGATCAAAATTATTAAAATCTAAAATAGATTTTACTGCTGATATAGTAGAATTAAATGGGAAGGAATGTGCAAAAATAGGAAGAAAAAAAGGTAATTTTGAAAGATTAAATAAAATAAATCCTAATTATTGGGATTAAAAAGGAG
>CAYZNB010000069.1:0-15261 GCA_964478535.1 uncultured Thermotogaceae bacterium | reverse complement strand
TAATTTGTGCTAGCAGGAGGAAATGACCAACTTCTATAATGAATCTGAAGATTTCCAAGAGAAAGATGCCACTTTCCACCATTCGTTGCCACGTTATTACCGCTTTCGTTAAAAGAATGCGTATATTCTTCTACGTTTCCGCTCATATCATATAAACCTAGTTGATTTACTCTCTTTTTCCCTACTTCTTGCGTTTTTCCTTCACTATTATCTCTATACCAAGCTACTGCTCCTGTTTCTTCTGCGTTATTTATATCTGAATACGCTCCACTTGCGTATTTACCCGGAGTCCACCATATTCCTTCTACTAAAATTGCTTCATCTTTTAAATTTGGTCCATCTGTTGGTTTTATTGGGCCTATATATCTTGCCGCTAATTCCCACTCCCATTCTGTTGGTAATCTAAATCCATTGTTGTTTGTCCACTCCGCATTATCTGTTGGACAGGGTAAAACCGCATTATCTTCTCCGTATCCTTTAGATTCCCTTATTATTTCCCCAGTATCTTTATCTCTATATACTGGATCTAATTCCAACATTTCGCTTAATGCGTTTGTCCATATTAATATATCTCTAAAACTTATCATTGTTACTGGTTCATTTTTTGTTGATGTTGGTTCTTCTCCAATTTCTCCATGACTTCCTTCTTTTCCTTCATTTGCAAATGTGTATTTTTTATCTCCTCTATCTTCGTCTATTGCCCACATTCTAACAGCATACCATAATTCATATGTTACTTGTGTTTCTCCTATCCAATATGCTCTGTCTATTGATTCTCTTCCAGCATTATTATAGTCTGTTGGGAATGTTGCTGCTGGGGCTTGTATCATTTTAAAAATTACTGTATCTATCGTATAGTTCTTTTTTTCTCCAACTAATATTTCATTAAAAATAGCTTTTATCTCTACCTCATTTTTCGGCATCGTAAATTTTATTTTATCATCTGTTGATTTTCCATCATTTATTAATTTGAGTTCTTCTGGTAATATCCAATGTACAAATTTATATGATTTATTGTCTGTACTAGCTACTAATTCAATTTCTTCTTCAAAAATATAATTAGTTCTTTCAGGATTTTTTTGAACTGTACCTTGCCCTTCAATTTCTATTGTTAATAAAAATTTTTCTTCTAATAAATGAATGGTAGCTTTAGCTTTTAGATTATTAGAGTTAACTAAATTATCGAAATCAGACAAATCTAATTCGCCAGTAATATTTTGCGAACCCGATGTTAAACAATCATATTCATCTTCGTTCCAAGTGACAAGAATTTCTTGCTGTGTTTCATTAATTAAATCAACAGTAACTTTTTTTGGTAAATTTAAATCTTTAAATTCCGCCCCAAACTCAACATCTTCTAATACAATTGTTTCTACTCTAGTTAATAAAAATTTTTCTTCTAATAAATGAATGATAGCTTTAGCTTTTAGATTATTAGAGTTAACTAAATTATCGAAATCAGACAAATCTAATTCGCCAGTAATATTTTGCGAACCCGATGTTAAACAATCATATTCATCTTCGTTCCAAGTGACAAGAATTTCTTGCTGTGTTTCATTAATTAAATCAACAGTAACTTTTTTTGGTAAATTTAAATCCTTAAATTCCGTCCCAAACTCAACATCTTCTAATACAACTGTTTCTGCTCTAGTTAATACGAGTTTTTTGGGAATACACCCTACAAAAAATATCCCAGTTAAAGTCAATACTAAAATTATTAAGAAAAAATTTTTCTTTTTCATGTGCTTTTACCCCTCACTAATTTAAAAAATTTGTTTGGTACAAACATTTTATTTAAAAAATAGCCTAAATAATTTGATTTGCCTTTTTATCAACTTATTATAAAATATTTTCATTTACATTATAAGAAAAAATTGTTAATAAATAAAAGAAAACATTTATTTAAGATAAAAAAATGTTTTCTTTTATTTATAAAATTATGCATAAAAAAATGAAATAAAAACAAAACGTTTTTATTTCATTTGTTATTTTAAAGTTTTTTAATATGGAAAAGTTTTTTACAATAGTGAAATGTTTTTTATAATTTAAATTTTTTTACTAAGTCAACTAATCCATCTGCCAAAGCATTTAATTCTTGACTATTAGCACTTATTTGCTGTGAAGCGTCTGCTTGTTGTTTTATTCCATTACTCATTTCTTTTATTTGTTGTGTTATATCCTGCATGGATCTCGCAGAAGTATCGACTGAACTAGTTATTTCTTCTGAACTTGCTGATTGTTCTTGGCTTGTTGCGGTTAAATTTTCTATCATTGAATTCATTAAATCAATTTTATTTTTTATGCTCTCAAACTCTGTTTCAACCTGATTAGCTTTAAATGATATACTTTCTATAATTCCGACTGTTTTATCTGTAGCTTTATCAGCTTGATCTACGCCTTGTTTGATTTCTTTTAGTATAACGTCTATTTCCGAAGTTGTTTTTGTGCTTTCTTCGGCTAGCTTCCTTATTTCATCTGCGACTACTGCAAAGCCTCTTCCGGCATCTCCAGCTCTGGCAGCTTCTATAGCGGCATTTAATGCTAATAAATTCGTTTGTTCTGCTATCGTATCTATTTTTGATACTATTTGCCCTATATTTTGTGATTTTTGTTCTACAATTTTTACTATTTTTGATGTATCTTTAGATTGTTTTGACGCTTCTTCTATAGAGTTAACGATTTCTTTTATACTATTAACTCCTTCGTTAGAAGCATTATAAGCTTCTGTAGCGTTTTCATTTAAGTCTTGAGCTAATTTTGCCACACTTTGTGCAGAAGATGAAACTTCTTCAACGCCAGATAATGTATTTTCTATTGAATTACTTGAATTAATCACATCATTTGTTATTGATTCAGAACCAGCAGATAATTCTTCGCCTGTTGCGCTGGATTCTTCAGCTAATGAAGCCAAATCTTGTGAGGCACTATTTATATTTTCCGAATTTTCTTTAATGTTTGTAACCATATCTATCAAATTCATCTGCATATCTTTTATAGCGTTTATTATTTGACCTATTTCATCTTTTCGATTTAAAAATTTAATAGCTTTGCTATTTTTTTCAAAAGTTAAATCGTTATCTGCTAATCTTTTTATTATTTTTGAAGCTTCTTTAACAGGGTTAGATAAAGAAACAGCTATTAAATAACTTACTATTATTCCTACAATTAAAATTATAATTGTTAATATTATGGCGACATTTCTTAAATTAGCTAAGGGAGCTAATATAATAGGTCTAGTTGAACCAACTGCTACAGACCATCCATTTATTCCAACAGGAGCATATCCCATATATCTAATTTCATCAACAAAAAAGTATTCTCCGACTTTAGATTCTTGTTTTGTCATAGAGGTTAATACTTCTGCTAATTCTTTATAAGTATTATTTGTTCTTGCTTCTTGAATAAAATTTCTTTGTTCTAAAACGAGTTCACGTGTAGCATGAGCATTTACCGCTCCTTTAGAATCTATCATATAAGCGTAACCTTTTCCATTTAAATTTATTTCGGATACTATATTTATTATATTTTCAGCATTAATTACTCCAATTATTACACCTAATATCTGACTTCTTGATTCATTATATATAGGAGAGGCTATTGCAAAAGACATAGAACCATCTATTCTACTCAATGTAATTTCTGAAATATATGTTTCGCCTTTCATAGCTCTTGAAAAATATTCTCTATCTTTTAATTCAAGTCTGTTTCCGTTAATATCATGACCTACGCCATTTTTATCTATTACTACAATAGAAGTAAAATCAAAATTTTTAATTTCTCTTTGAGTTACTGAAAGTTGAGTTTCTAAATCCATAGATTTAATTTCAGATTGAGCAGCTAAGCCTTCTACTGAAGTAAAATAATTATAGACTTGACTTCTCACTAATCGAGCTGCATCATTTGCATGAACTAACAAAGAATCTTCCGCTAACTTAATCATATTTCCAGCGCTTAAAAAATAAAACAAAAAAGCCATTATCAAACATACAAATAATAACAACACACCAATTAAACTTATCATTCTGTTTTTAATGCTTGAAGTCAATATCATAAAAACACCTCCCTAAAATTTTCTTTTCTGGTAACGTTAACTGTTTTACTTAATAAATAAGTTTCTAACGTTTTTTAGAAACTTATTTATAGGTTCATTTGAAAATTTTTTCCAATAATTAAATTTACTTTTAATTAAAGTAACAAAAAAGAATCTCTTTATATTTATTTTAACACATTTATATAAAAAAGTAAAGTTTTCTTTTTAATGGTTAAAAATAAAATTTTTTGTTAACGTTTAAATAAAGAGTTCTAATTATTCTTTTAATACATATTTGTTTATTGCATAAAGCAAATCTTCAAATTCGTATGGTTTTATTAAAAAATCATCCATTCCTGCGTTTAAACAATTTTCTTTATCAGTTTCGTTTGCATGGCCTGTTAATGCTATTATAGGAGTATGTTTTTTTAATTTATTTTCTATACTTCTAATTATTCTTGCTGTTTCTATTCCATCTAATATAGGCATTTGAATATCCATTAATATGATGTCGTATTTCTTATTTTTATATAAATCAACAGCTTTTTCTCCATTAATTGCTACATCTAAATCATAGGATTGTTTTTTAAAAAAATTTTTTAACAATGCTATTCCTATTTCATCATCTTCAGCAGCTAAAATTTTTATTTTATTTCCAATAATTTTATTATCAGTTTTATTCGAAATAACAGATTTATTAGGTTCTATAATTTTTTCTAATATTAAATTGAAATAAAATGTTGTTCCTTTTGCTTCTTCGCTTTTAAAATTGATATTTCCTCCCATTTTTTCTATCAAATCTTTTGTTATTGATAAACCTAAACCTAACCCTTGATGTTTTCTTGTAAGATATTCTTCACCTTGTTCGAATGGTTCAAATATTTTTTCATAAAATTCTTTTTTTATCCCAATTCCAGTATCTTTTACAGCGATTTTTAAATTTAATTTATTGTTTTCAATATCTTGTGTTTCACAGGTTATTTCAATTTTTCCTTTTTCAGTATAAGTTATTGCATTTTTTATTATTCTATTTAATATGTGAGTTATTTTTGTTTTATCTGATTTAACAAAAATATTATTTTCTATTTTATTTTTAAAAATAAATTTTAAATATTTTTTTTCTGTGATTGATTTAAATTTCATAATTTCGTATTCTAAAAATTTTTTAACATCTATTTTATCATTTGAATTTATTAAAACTTCTTCTTTTTTAGACACATTTAATATATCATCTATAATTGGCATTAATCTATTAGAAGATTCTTCAATTAGTTTTGCATATTCTTTTATTTGAGTTATATCATCGCTATTATTAATTAAATAACTTCCACCTAATATACCATTCATAGGCGTTCTTAATTCATGCGATACTCTTGCTAAAAAACTTGCTTTTGCTTCATTTGCTATTTTTAATTCATTATTTGCCTGTTCTAAAATGCTATAGTTATTTTCTAATTCTTTGCTAGTAGTTTCAAGTTCTTCATTTGTAGCTTCAAGTTCTTCGTTAGTAGTTTCAATTTTTTGTTTAGAAAGCGTTAATTCTATATTTTTATTTTTTAAATCGCTCTGCAATAATTTTCTTTTTTTAATATTCAAAAGCAAACTAAAAATAATAATAATCAATATTATTATTAATAATATAAGAATTGAAAAAAATATTAAAGTTCTCTTTATAAGATTTTTTTCAGACAACATTGCATCTGTTATATTATGAATTATTCCAAAAATAAAATTTTCGTCTTCGTTATATTCAGCAATAGAGTGAATCCATAATATTTCTCCATCTTTTCTTTGTATTTCAAATTTGATATCATAAGCTTTTCCTTCATTTATTAATTCATATAAAGCATTATCTAACTCATCTCTATATTTAGATAAAGGCAATTCTTGAATATCTTTTAATGTTAAATTTTCTTTATCAAAACCATATAAATTTTTTGCTCCATAAGAAGAATCAACTATATTCGTATTTAAATTAATCGACCAATGACCAAATTCAGCAAACTTTTCAGCTTTTTTGTGTTCTTCAAGATTTTCTTCTAATTGTTTTTGTAAATTCATTTTTTCTGTTACATCTATAATAATTGAAAATAGAATATTAGTATTTTTTACTTCAATAGGGTAAGAGTATACTTCAACATTTCTAATTTCTCCATTACCTAAAATATGTTTAAAATTAAAATAATTTTTTTCATAAATTTTAGCAAATTCCATTTCTTTTATAATTTCTTGCTCTGATAAAGCATTTATTTCCATAATATTTTTACCTATTAAACTTTCATAACTATAATAATCTATAGCTGATTTATTTGCATCAACAATTAATCCCGAATTAGGTTCAACCAACAACATAATACCACCATGATTTTCAAATAAATCATATCCAAAAAAAGTATCTGCTATAAAATCATCCCATTCTTCAATTAAATATTTAGATTGTCTATTAATGATAATAGAATTATTTGGCAAAGATCTTTCTGAAATCTGATATTCATGTAATTTTTTGCCGTTAAACATATATTTGTTTAAATCTTTATATGTTATTGTAGCACCTAAAAAATTATTATTTTGCAATATTTTATTAGCGTATTTTGCGGCTTCTTCTCCTTGCGTATAACCATGTATAACATATCCGCCGACAGCACCATTTTCAACAATAAAATCTCTTATAGCAAAAATTAAAGAATTGGTTGAATTAGTTATAATTTCCATGCTTTCCTTTACAGAAAAAAAATCTCCGGAAGGAGTGCTTAAATACGATAAATTCAAAATTTTATTTGTAGGAGACAATTTATTAAGTTCATTTATTAATTCGTTTTTTTCCAATTCAGCAAGATACAAAAAATCAACTTCTTCAAAAAATTTGTGTTCAATTTCTTTTATTTTACTTAAAAAAATTTTTTCTGTTGGCCGTGCTCCTGAAATAACTACGATTCTTTCTGTTTCGATATCCCCCATACTCAATATCAATTCAATATTTTTTTCAAATAAAGGGGTACTATAAAGTCCATAAATCTCTGGTATTTCACTAAAAAATTCAAAATCTATATCATCTACACTGACAAAAATAATAGGAGAATTAAAAAAAATATTTTCTCTATTATTAATTAAAAAATTAAAAGAATTGTCATCACTACAGATTATAATATCAAATTTAATATTTTTGTTTGTATATTTGTGACTATATA
This sequence comes from uncultured Thermotogaceae bacterium, assembly GCA_964478535.1. Lineage (GTDB taxonomy): Bacteria > Thermotogota > Thermotogae > Petrotogales > Petrotogaceae > CAYZNB01. Next base: position 8,043 of record CAYZNB010000069.1, on the reverse strand, counting down.
ACATTTTTAAAAAATCATAATATTCATTATCATTATGCCTTATTGTATCCATATATTCGACATATAAATTTACATCTATATTTAAATTCTCTACAATCCCTTTATGAATAGAATCTGTCCATTCATAACCTTTATGATATGAATGCAATATCAAGATATTAGGTTTGATATTTGAAAGAATTAAACTATAAGAAATAATCAAAAACAAAATCATTAAAAAATATTTTTTTTTAGTAAACATTTTATTCCTCCTAATTTATCAGAATAATTTTTTTTGCAAATATTATAAACAAACTTATATATAATTAATTTTATTGATTATAACATATATCACTAGATTTCTTTTGAAATAAAACTTTTATAAATAAAGAAATTATTTAAAATTTGCATTGGTTTTTCAGTTCTTTTAATATTTTAATTTGTTTTGTTCTTTTGATTTATTTTTAACTTTAACATAGTAATTTATAATTTTTTTACATTTTAATTATACAATATAAATAAAAAACTTTCAAGAAAACTAATTATTTTATCATATTTTATTGATTAATAGCATTAGAGTTAGTAACATATGTTACTGTTTTTATTATTTAAACAAATTATAATTTATATATTCGGAGAAAAAAAGGGGGATTATCATGAAGAAAACAATTTCTAGAATGATTATTATATTATTTGTGATAATAATAGTATTGGCAGGATCAATAGTGTTAATTAATGATTACACTTATTTTAATCAGCAGCAAGATGCTTTATTAGTCAACTTATCTGGAAGACTACGTATGTTGTCGCAGAAAATGTCTAAAGAATTATTAATAATTCATAATAATCATTTGAATCAAAAAGATTATTCTTTTGAACTAAAAGAATTTAATAATTCTTATAAAGTTTTTGAAGCAACAATTGATAGTTTAATTAATAGTGGTAAAGTTCAGATTGAAATAGGTGGAAATGATTATTATAGTATAAAAGCTGTTGAAAATGAAAAAATTTTAAAAGAATTAATTTCTTTAAAGGAAATTTGGAATACTCAAAATAATTTAGTCGATAAGTTTATAAACAATTTAGAAACTAATGTTTTGAATGAGTTGATTTCTATAAACAATATTTTATTAATTAAATCAAATCTAATAACAGAAATGCTTCAAGAATTTTCAGAAAGAAAGCTTGTTAATAACAGAATTTTTCATTATATAGCATTATTAATAATAATAATTTTTGCTGTAATTGCAGGATTTGTTATTCATAAGAATATATTTATTCAGCTTAAACTATTAGGTGAAACATCTTATGATTTATATAAAGGAGAAGGAGATTTAACTAAAAGATTTAATGTTAAAACAAACGATGAAATTGGATTCCCTTTAAAAAATATAAATGGTTTCATTGAAAAAATTAAAGATATAATTATTAGTTTAAAAGGCGAATCTGTAATATTATTTAATAATTCAAAAAATATAAATAAAATATCGAATGAACTAAATTCTATAACAAAAAATGTTGAAGAACATTTAGATAACATAACAAAAGGAAATAAAAATACTATTCAATCTGTTGAAGATATAAAAAATAGTGTTCAAGAAGTCGCTTCATCTTCTCAAGTAGTAGCAAATTCAGCTCAAAATTTATCAGAAAAAAATGAAGAAGTCGCTTCATCTGTAAACAAAGGAAATGAAGAGTTAGAAACAATAAATTTAATTATTGAAAATGCTTTAAAGTCTTCAAAAGATAGTATTGAAAAAATAAAGAAATTAGAAAATGAATCTAATAATATTGAAACGATTGTTGAAACTATTATATCTATAGCTGAGCAGACTAACTTGTTGGCTTTAAATGCAGCAATAGAAGCCGCAAGAGCGGGAGAGGCAGGACGAGGTTTTGCTGTCGTAGCTGATGAAATAAGAAAACTGGCTGATGAAACAAGATTAGCGACTCAAAAAATTACTAATATACTTAAAAATATTACAACTGAAACTTCAGATGTTTCAAAATATTCAGAAATATTAAATAAGATTATTGAAAGAATAAGAACAAAAGGAAATGAAGTAAACAAGCAATTTAAAAACATATTAGATTCTTCTAATGACTTTACTCACATGGTAAACGATTTGGCCGCAAGTTCAGAAGAACAAAGTGCTGCATCAGAGGAAATGGCGTCTGGAATTACCGAAATAGCAACTGAAATAAAAAATTCGATGAAAAGCATTTCTTCGATTAAAGAAGAGTTTAAAGTTGTTGTTAAATCATCCGATGAAATAAGAATGGTTACAAATGAAGTAAACGCTATTGTAGAAAAATTAAATAATATGGTAAATCAATTTAGAACATGATTTCTGTCACGCAAAATAAATTTGGTTTAATAATAAAAATGCGAAGAAACTCATAATTTAAGCATTGGAAGAAAAAACAAAAAATCAAAAGGGGGAATTAACGTGAAAAAGAAAATTAAAAATAAGGTTTATTGGGTTGGCAAAGTTGATTGGGAACTAAAAAAGTTTCATGGAGATGAATATTCTACACACAAAGGTTCTACTTATAATTCTTATTTAATTCAAGAAGAAAAAACCGTTTTAGTAGATACCGTTTGGATTCCTTTTGCAAAAGAATTTGTTGAAAATTTAGCAAAAGAAATAGACTTGAATAAAATTGATTATATTATAGCTAATCATGGCGAGATAGATCATAGCGGAGCTTTGCCCGAATTGATGAAACATATACCTAATACACCTATTTATTGTACAGCAAATGCAGTGAATTCACTTAAAGGACAATATCATCAAGATTGGAATTTTAAAGTTGTAAAAACAGGAGATAAAATAGATATAGGAAATGGCAAAGAACTAATTTTTGTTGAAATGAAAATGCTGCATTGGCCAGATAGTATGGCAACATATATGACAAAAGATAATATTTTATTTAGTAATGATGCATTCGGACAACATTATGCAACAGAAATGCTTTTTAACGATTTGGTAGACGAATGTGATTTATTTCAAGAATCAATAAAATATTTTGCTAACATTCTAACACCTTTTAACTCAATACTCAGAAAAAAACTTGATGAAGTTATATCGTTAAATTTACCAATAGAAATAATTGCAACAAGTCATGGTGTAATATGGAGAGATAATCCTATGCAAATAGTTGAAAAATATGTTCAATGGGCAAACGATTATCAAGAAAATCAAATTACAGTGTTTTATGATACGATGTGGAATGGCACAAAAGAACTAGCTGAAAGAATTGCCGAAGGGATTTCTTCAGAAGATAAAAATGTAACGATAAAAATTTTTAATATCGCTAAAGGGGATCTTAATGATTTAGTAACTGAAGTATTTAAGTCAAAAACAATTGTAGTAGGTTCACCAACAATAGGAAGCAGTATTCTTCATTCAGTGGCAGCATTTATTCATTATGTAAAGTCCATGAAATTTAAAAATAAAAAAGCCGCGGCTTTTGGTTGTTATGGATGGAGTGGAGAATCGGTAAATGTTATTAATAATCTAATGTTAGAAGCAGGTTTTAAAATCATTGGAGAAGGATATCGTACACAGTGGAACCCTAATAAAGATTCAAAAAAAGCTGCTTTTGATTTTGGAAAAGAAATTGCAAAATCATAATAAAACACGATCTCTATTTGTCAATATGAAAATAGAGATCGTGTTTTATTTCTCGAAATTATGAAATTTATAATCTTTAAATAATTTTTAAAAATTATTTTCATATTTTTATTTTAATATAATTTTATTTATTATGCATAAATCATATGTTATAATCCTTTGAAAACAATATAAAAGAAAGGACTGAGAAAAATGTAACAACATTATTTGATGAATTTATTATTTTTAAATTATTTAAAGGAATAAGTGTAAACTAAAAAATAATCTTATTTTATATAGGGAGGAATTTATGAATAAATTAAACATTGAATATGAAAATGATTTAATAAAGTTAGTTCTTATTAAACCTGAACATTCAATTATGTATACTGAAAAAGTAAATAACAGCAGTGCAGAAACTATTTATTTTACAGGTTCTGAGGATATGAGAGTTACTGAAGAACAAACTTTGAAATATATTAATAATATGCAAGAAAATAATAAAAGGTATGATTATCTTATTTTTGATAAAAAAAGTAATAATTTTATTGGTGAAGTTGTTCTGAATGAAATTGATTACGAAAATAGAAAAGCAAATATGAGAATCTTAATATTCAATAAAAAAGATTATAATAAAGGATTCGGGAATCAAGCGATAAAATTTATTTTAAAACATGGTTTTGAAGCATTGAAGTTGCATAGAATTGAGTTAGATGTATATGATTTTAACGAAAGAGCAAAATATCTTTATGAAAAAACAGGTTTTAAGATCGAAGGTGTTTCTAGAGATTGTAAATTTTACAATGGGAAATTTTGCAGTAGTATAAATATGTCAATTTTAGAAAATGAATATTTTTAATTTTAGTATTAAAATAACAACTCGAAAGAGTTGTTATTTTTCAATATAGTTACCTAAATCTATTTCAAACCTACAAAAAAAATCTCCTTTTAATGCAGAATTCAATAGTTTTACATCTAATTTTTTTTCTAAAATTTGTTCGAAAGGATATTTTTCAAAACCTGCCGAGCAATAACACCAATTAAAAGGAACTTCTTTTTTTTCTAGAATAGATTCTCTTGCAAACGGGCAATGACAGGCATAATATTTTTTTAAAATGGGATCTTCTGTGTTTAAAAATTTATCCGTATCATAAGGTATTTTTGTGACATACAATTTGTCACCTTTTCTTACAGCTGATAATATTTCTTGATTAGATTTTACATAGTCAACGGTGTTTTGTGAAATTATTTGTTCAAACCATACATCTCCGGAATTCGCAAATTTTTGAAGTTCTTCAACTTTTCTATTATGTCGTTCTTTTAAATATTCATCGAGTGATTTACTATTTTTAAAAAAATTTTGTTCAGCATTTTGTGATTCAGAAGTTAAACCATGATTATTTCCAGCCAATATTTTGGGGAGAAGTTCAGGGGTTATATTTTTTTCTATTCTTTTCATTAATTCATTTGTGAATAAAGGAAAGGATGTGAATTTTGATCCGAGTGTCGGCTCTTTTAAATTAAAAAATATTTCTTTTGTGAGATTTTCTCCAACAACTTTTTGCATTCTGCTTTTTATGTTTTCAATAACTCCTAATCCTCCAAAAATTTTAGTAAAATAAATATATATATCTTTTCTTTCTTCAAGATAAAATATTCTTGCAAGCGTTATTAGATGATCTTTAGAATTTTCTTTTGTAATGATTAGTTTTTCAATATATTTTTCAACAACTTCTTGAGAAACGTTGGAAATATTATAATTTTCATTTTTAAAAAATCCTTCCATCTTTTCAACTTTTTTTACACTTTCTAAAATTTTTTCATCAGTTAAATTTCTTTTTTTTAAAAAATTTACAAAATTTTTTTTATTCATTCCAAATCCTCCTTTTTTATGAATATAATTATATTATCACATATAATATATGACAGCATTATGTCATAATCAAACGTTTTATTTTGACATTAAATACCAAACATCATTTCCTTCAAACCCACATTTTCTATAAAGAATTTCTGGATTAGTTTTGTTATCTGTTTCTCCAGAAACTGTTGTAAAATCCACATTTTTTTCCATTCTTCTTAATAATTCTAATACAGTTAATTTGCCTAATTTTTTACCTTGAAAATCTGGCAAAACTTGAATCCATTCTAAAGAACCTTCTCTAATTTCTTTGTCAACTTCAGCAATACCAAGAGCAACTTTATTTCCAGTGTTTTTTTCTACTATCCATACCCACAAATCATTATTAAAAACATCGTGTTTTGTCCATTTATTTACTTCTTCTGAATTAGGTTTAATGTTTTCATAGCATTTACAAATAAATTCAGACACTTCGTTTAATTCTTTTGAAATTTCTACATTTTTAAAATAATAATCTTCCGGAATTTCAAAGGTTGGGATATTTTTATTTTTATGAATTAACCGAAAGAAAGATGTTTTGTTAGGAAAATTTTCTAATAAATAACTATTTAAAAATTTTTCGTGTATAAGAACTTTTTCAAAATTATCGAAATCTCTATTGTTAAAACTTTCAGAAAAATAAGTATGAAGAAATGAACCTTTCCATAATTTAAAAATTTTAATTTCATCTTTTTCTATTTCTACAAAATGCTCAAAATTTTCTAAAAGATTTAATGTTTTCCATAAAGCGTTTGCTTGAAATGCACAAGGGTTTTTTAAATATAATTTTATTAATAAATTTCTCATGTTTTTCCTCCACAAAAAGTTTTTTTATTTTATTATATCATTTTTTAATTAATAGCTTGACAAAATGGAATATATATATTACAATATGTAATGTATATATTCCATTATTTTGAGATGGGGTGAAAAAAATTATAAAAAATAATGTGAAAAAATTTCGATTAGAAAGGCAAATAACACAAGAAGATTTAGCATTAAAGGTGGGTGTAACTAGACAAACTATTGGTTTGATTGAAAAAGAAAAATATAACCCTACTATTTCTTTGTGTTTAAGCTTAGCAAAAATCTTAAAAGTAACGCTAAATGATTTGTTTTGGGAGGATGATGAAAAATGAAAGATGAAAGAGTTATTTCTGAAATTAATAAAGCCAAAAGTTTTGCTTATAGAATCATTTGGTTTGGATTATTTGGGATTTTACTATATAGATGGTTTGCTTTGGATCAAACTTTATTGGAAACTTTAGATATTTTTTTAGTATGGTTTACTGCATCAATGTTTGAATTTTTTATTATGGCTGTTAAAGGGCTTCCTCTGACATATCCTGTGAATTTAAATAAAAATGAAAGGGTCATTTTTTTGTTTGGATTTCCGATAATTCCTGGAATTATTGCAATATTAATTTTGTTGATTACAAAAAATATTGAAAGTTTTAAAAGTGGATTATTTGTATTTTTAAGAACATATTTAATAGTTTTTGCTATGTATTTAATTTATATAATAATTTTATACTTTTGGGAAAAGAAAAATATAGACTAAATAGATATTTTAAAAGTAGATGGAGGTTGTTATATTATGATAAGAATTAATAATGTTTCAAAGAGTTATGGGAAGTTGAAGGCAGTTAATAATATTTCTTTTAAAGTTAATCCGGGAGAGATTTACAGTTTTTTAGGACCTAATGGAGCTGGAAAAACTACAACTATAAAAATGTGTTGTGGATTATTAAAACCAGATTCAGGAAGTATTGAAATAAATAATTACGACATTACAAAAAGTCCTATAGAAGCAAAAAAAGCTATAGGTTATGTTCCTGATGATTTATTTTTATATAAAGAATTAACGGGATTACAATTTTTAAGGTTTGTTGCCGATGTGTATAGAGTTCCTGCAGAAAAAAGAGAGGAAAATATAGAGTATTATTTAAAATTATTTGAATTAGCAGATAAAGCTAATGAAATGATTGGTAGTTATTCTCAAGGTATGAGAAGAAAAATAGGGTTGATATCAGGCGTGATACATTCTCCAAAAGTACTTTTGTTAGATGAACCGACTTTAGGGTTAGATGCTTATAGTGCCAAAACAGCTAAAGATATGATTAGAGATTTTGCGAAAAATGGTTCAGCGGTAATATTAACTACTCATATAATGGAAATAGCGGAGCAAATAAGTAATAGAATAGGAATTATTTCTAAAGGTAATATTATAGCGGAAGGCAGTTTGGAAGAAATAAAACAAAATTCTGAAATTCAAACAAATTTAGAAGATGTTTTTATCACTCTTACAAAAGAAAAAGAAGAATTAGTTAAGGTTAATGGTGATGAGGATGAAAAGTAATTTTTCTTTATTGATTAAAATGAGATTTTTAATGTTTTATAATGAACGATTAAAAACTACTAAAAAAAAGACGGCTACTTTTTCTATTGCATTATTATTAATAGCGGCAGTTGGTTTTTTTTCTGAATTATTTAATAAAAGAGTCATTTCAGGAATTTTTGAAGAAAGCCCAGAATTAGTAGAATTTT
>CAYZNB010000068.1:0-15281 GCA_964478535.1 uncultured Thermotogaceae bacterium | reverse complement strand
TTTGTTTTGAATATTATATTTTGATTTTTTGCTTCCCTAACTCAAAAAGTCGGGAAATAATATAATAAAAAAAGAACTGTTCATAAAAAATTTATATGTGCAGTTCTTTTTTTGATTTTGCAAAATAACGATTTTCATTTAAGATTTTTTTATCTCCTGAAATATTGAAAAATCTAGATATCAAGAATTGGATATAATTCCATTAAAGATTTAACTTCATGGTCAGGTTTTATATCAAATCTTTTTTTGTAATTATGTCTGTTAATCCAACATGTGTTAATACCTGCACGATTAGCTCCTATTATATCTGAAGAAGAATCGCCAATGTGTATGATTTGATTTGGAGATACGTTATAATGGTTTATAACTTCTTTAAAAATTTTATTATTTGGTTCACCTTTATATGATTGTGATTTTTCTGATATAAAAAAATTATCAAAATTAAATCTTTTTACCTGATTTTCGACCATTTCAAAATCTGCATCACTTACTAAACATACTTTATAATTTTTCTTAGCTCTATTCACAAATTCTATACTATCATGATATAATTCTGCATTATCATGTTCTTGCATAAAAACTTTTGTTGAATATCTTGGGCAATATTTTGCATTGTTTTCCTTGAAAATATCATCAAAACTTGCAAGAAATATTTCTTTTAAAGATTTGAATTTTATTTTAGTACCCGCATTAATATGAAATTTATCAACTATTTTTGTTTTTACAATTTTTACATATTTTTCTTTTAATTCTTCGTTGTAATCTTCTTCAAGAATTCTTTTCCAAATATGTTGAACTCTAGATTCTACATTTACTAATGTTTGAAACATATCTATACAAATTATTTTGTAATTTTTCATGATCTATATCTCCCATTTTTAAAGCCATATAAAGTTTAGCTTAGTTTTTACACCGCACTACATTGAAAATATAATTTTTTTCTTGTTTAAATGATGTGTTTATTTTTATCTAAATTTCTATTCTTTCTAAAATTACCACCGTTTCAACGTGATACGTATTAGGAAACATATCAAATGGTTGAACTGATTTGATTTTAAAGTTTTCATCTTGAAATTGTTTTAAATCTCTTGCAAGTGTTGAAGGATTGCAAGATATGTAAATAATTGATTTTTCAACCATTTTAGATAATATTCCAACCAATTTATTTTCAAGTCCTGCTCTTGGAGGGTCTACTATAACGTAATCAAATTTTTTGCCTTTTTCTGCAAATTCTAAAATTTTTTCTTTTGCATCTGCTGCAATAAAAGTTGTATTTTTTATGTTATTTATATTCGAATTTGCTTTTGCAGCTTTTATAGATAGTTTCGTATAATCAATTCCAATAACTTGTTTAAAAAGTGGTGCAAAATAATTTCCAAATAACCCTACTCCGCAGTAAAGATCCAATAAAGATGTGTTGCTTGTTTTTTCTTTCTTATAATATTCAAGAATATATTTCAACATTTTTCCCGTTACATAATAATTGTTTTGAAAAAATGATGTGGGCGGTATTTGAAAGTTAAATCCATCGAATTCTTCTTTTAATACGCCTTCTCCTGTTAATGATTTATAAGGCCCTCTCAATGTTACTTTATCTGAACTGTTCATAACGTGTATAACATTTATTCCGTTAAATATTTTTACGAGTTGTGCTTTAATATCTTTCAATCTTGGAAAAAATTCTGTGTGTGTTATAAAAATAGCCATAACATTATTTGATGAAAATGATTTTCTTAATACAAGATGTTTAAGCATTCCTTTTTTTGTTTTTGGATCATATATAGGCACATCATATTCTTTAACTAGTTTTCTAACAACATTTTTAATTTTATCGAATGGTTTTGGAGATATAGGACAATTTTCAATGTCTATTATGTTGTTACTATTTCTTTGGTTTAATCCTAAAACTATTTCTCCTTCTTCATTTGTCGAAAAAGCAAATTCCATTTTTGCCCTATAATCATATTGAGAATTACTTCTTATTGTTTTATCAACTTCCACTTCAATTGAAGAAAGTCTTTTTAATTGTTCTTGTACTATGTTTGTTTTTTGGTTTAATTGTTCTTCGTAATCGCAGTTGAGCCATTGGCATCCTCCACAAACTGTGAAGTAATCACACATTGGTTTTCTTCTGTGTTTTGATGGTTCTATAATCATTGAAATTTTTGAAAAGTGTATATTCTTCTTCTCGTATTGTTCCTCTATTTCTACAAAGTCTCCAGGGCAAGCATTTTCAACAAAATAGATTTCATTGTTATATTTTGAGAATCCATATCCTGAATATATGTACTTTTCTATAAAAATATTATTTTTCATTTTTTCACCTCTTGTTTTGGAAGGTTCTTAATTAAATAATTACATCAGTCGATAAAAAATTATCTTAAATAAGGATTTTTTTCTAAAAGTTCTTTAACAGTCACTACATCCATGTGTCCCGGAGCAATAATGTTTTCTTGCGGAGCATTTAAAAAATATTTCAACATTTTTTTTAATGATTCTATCATATCATCTTGAGATGAAGATGGAAAATCTGTTCTTCCTATACTATCCTCAAAAATTGTATCTCCTGTAAATATGTAATTTTCAATTATTATTACACAAGATCCGGGGGTATGTCCGGGTGTATGAATAACTTCATATTTTTGTTTCGTAATGTCTTCCCAATCTCCATCATGAGATATTTCTTTATTCATAAATGTAGATAAATTTTTTTCAGAACTTTTTAATAATTCTACATCTGCAGGGTGAATGAATATTTTTTCATAATTTATTTCTTCAATTCCTGCAATATGATCAAAATGTGCATGAGTTAAATAAATATTGTATTTTTTATCTTCTTCTAAATATTTCCCTATGCCTATTCCAGGATCAATTATTATTTCATCATTAACAATATACGTATTTGTTGAAAGCGGTTTTGTTTCTACTCTTTTGACATTCATAAAACTCTACCTCCGTTTTTTTATTTTAAAAATTAATTTTTTAAATGTTATCTACAACGTTTTTTGCCCATTTTTTAGATTTATACCTTCTAAGCATTATAACAGCTTTTATACACTCTTCTCCTAATGAAAATAAATAAACTATAGGAAAAGGAAATTTTAATATTAATCCTGTTATAAAAGCTATAGGTATTCCAAATCCCCATAGTGTTCCTACTTCAACGAAAAATGAATATTTTGTATCTCCGCCTGCTCTGAGTATTCCGACTATATTCATTAAATTTATAGTTTTTACAGGTATGAAAAATGCTGTTATTAATAAAACTTGTTTTATGAGTATTTTTACTTCTTCTGAAACGTTGAAGAAGATTAAAATAGGTTCTCTAATAAAAAATATAAACACACCCATCAATATTGCTATTGATACGTTTAATATTAAAAGTCTACGTGCTGTTTGAATTGCCCTTTCAAATAATGACGCACCCAATTCTTTTCCTATTAATATTGCACTTGCATTTGAAATAGCTATTAATAAAGTAAAAGCAAGGCTTTCAACGGTTTCCATTACACTTCTTGCAGCTATTATGTTTGTTCCCATATAAGAGTAAATAACTGAATATGTTGTAAATCCTAACGCCCAAAAAAATTCCTGTCCTGTTGTTGGTATTGTCAGTTTAAGAAATCGTTTAATAAATGAAGGGGTTAAATTTTTTATATCTTTGAATGAAAATAATCCGTGATGTTTTTTAATTTTTATTATAGAAACAATTATTACTAATTGCAGTACTCTTGCTATTACTGTTCCAAGAGCTGCTCCTTTTACTCCCATTGCTGGAAATCCGAATTTCCCAAAAATAAATATATAATTTAATATAATGTTTGAACCCATTGCTATCATACTTGTGTACATAGGAATTATCGTTTTTTCAGTGCTTTTTAAAACCGTTTCAAATACAAGGGTTAAAGCAACTAATGGAAAAGAAATAGCCATTAATGGTAAATACTGCAATCCTATTTTTATTACTTCAGCATCAGGAGATAATATTCTTAATGTAAAAGCAGGAAAAAACAATGAGGGTATCAAAAAAATTAAAGAAGCTGCTAATGAAAAAAAACATATTATTGCGGTTGTTTTTGCTATGTTTTCATCTTCTTTTTTTCCCCAAAATTGTGATAAAAATATTGATCCTCCGCTTGTCATTCCAAATAAAAGTAATATGTATAAAAAGAATACTTTATTAGATAGTCCTACTGCCGCAATTGATTCTTCGCCGAGTCTTCCAATCATTATTGTATCTATAAAATTGACGCTTGTAGATATTAGCTGTTGAACAGCTACTGGTAATGCTATAACTACTACTTTTTTATAAAAATCTCTCATTTTATCCTCACTTTTATTTCAACTAATTTTTAATTTTTCTTTTGTTTCATCAGATATCGTTATTTTTTCTGCTCCAAGGAAATTTTTGAATTCTTCTAAACTTTTATCTATACTGTTTAACATTTTTTTATTGGTTTTGATATTATTTTCCCACCACCAATTTTTTATATTCAATATTTTTTGCTTTTTTTCGAAAACGGGTTCAAATCTAGCAATAAATTTATTGCCATACAATACCGGAAGAACATAATATCCATGAACTCTTTGTTCTTTTGGTTTATATACTTCCCAAACATATTCAAAATCAAATAATTCTTTTATCATTTTTCTATCCCACATGATATTATCTAAAGGAGCTAAAAAAGATATATTTTCATTTTTTGAATTGTTATCATTAATTTTTAAAAGATAATCGTAATCTTCTTTTTTTATATAAAAATCATATTTTATATCTTCAATTTTTAATTTTACTATTTCTTTATTTTTTTCTAATGTATCAAAAGATTTTTCTCTTTCTTTTCCTTTAAATTTTAGTATTCCTAAGAATGCATCGCTTGATCTTTTCCACAATATTCCTGTAGAACCTATTCTCCTTTTAACGTTCCATAAATGATAATGTTCAAGTGTTTTATTAGGATCATTTTTGATTAAAATATCTTTAGGAATATGATTTTCAGCAAAATCGTAAACTTTTCTTGTTCCGATTTTATGGTGTATTATGAGTTCGCCCCAAAAATGCATACTTTCAAGAGCTGCTCTCGTAACTTTTGCAGGTGCCCAAAACCAATTTATATTTTTTCCAAAATCAACATCTAATGATGATAAAGGTGCTTTTTCTTTTATCGTTTGTCTTAATTTTGGCAATATCTCTTTTAATGAAGCATCTTCTCCATACTTTTCATAAAATCTTTTTCTATATCTTTCAAAATATGGCCAGTCTTCTAAAGAAAAAATAGACATATTTTTATCCCAACCATCTATCAATTTTCTATTTTCATATAATAAATTATATAAAATTTTTGAACTATAGTCTTTAAATCTTGCTTGTAAAACCAAATCAGGATTTTTACTTACGATATTTAAAGGGTCAAACTGAATACAACCTACTTTTTTAATATAATTTAAAATATTTTCATCCGTACATTTTTGTTTTTTATTTAAGAAATGATAATTTATTAAAAAATTTCTTGCTTGTTCTTTTGAAATATTCATTTTAAAAAAAATCTACCATATGAGTTACTGATTTTTCAATATCATGATTGTTATATTCTCCTACTATTTCTACCTTTTTACTTATTATCATCTCTTTAAAATTAGTATAACCACATATAATAGCTGAAAATATGTTTATGTTAGTTTTTAAGTCAGGTGTTTCATTTGTTTTAATCAAAGTAAGCTCTTTATTTTTTATTTCTAAAATATAATTTCCTGTATTTTGAGTTAAAATATCATCTTCAATTCTAATTTTTAGTTTTATATTTTGATTATCTATTTTTAAACCGTTTAATTTATCTAAATTTACAATTCTTCCTAAAATATCATAATCTCTTTTTATGTTTCCAATAGTTCCTTTTATATAAGGCCATAATAAAATATCTTCAGGGAGATTAAATATAATTTCTTTTATTTGAAATTCTGTTCTTTTAAAAAAATTCAACATCGCTATTTTAGTTTCTTCGTCATTAAACATCATTCCATGAACAAACATAGTGTAATTTTTTTCGGTTTTTAAATAATTATATACAACAACTCCTGAAACTTTGCCATCTTTTTTAAATTTCACTACAGATTCTTTAATATTGTTTGGGTTTGATGTAGTTAAATATTCTTTCCATTCTCTTTTTTCTCTTACAACATAATTATAATTTTTCGAAGCATAATTTTTATAATATTCGATTGTTTCTTCATCGGGAAAATCTATTTCTTCACAAACAATATTTTCATTAACCTCTTTTAAAGAAATCATTCCCGGATTTATTGAATAGGATTTTGCTTGAACAAAAAGTTCATACCCATATTTTCTATAAAATTCTGTGTTGAACGGAAATAATGTTGAAAAAACATATTCTTCATCATATAATTTTTTTAATGTTTCTTTTAATAAGAAAGAAACAGTGCCTTTTCCTCTGTATTCTATTTTTGAACATACAGTACCTATTCCATTCATTTTAACAACAGAATCTCTTAACCTCATATTATAGTCGTACAGTATAAGCCCAGATGCAAATTTTTCTTCGTCTAACACGACATAAAACTCTCTTTCATTTTCGTTAAAAATACTTTTATATCTTTGTCTTTTGTTTTCTTGATCAGGTTTTAGAGAATCAAAACTGAATAAAGCTGTATTAATAAATTTTTCTAGATAATTTAAATGTTTTTCTTTTTTTTCTAATTTTAAAAAATTATACATATTTCACCTCAAAAAATAATTTAGTTAATTCTCTTTTTCTATTTTACCATAATTAGTGTATAATTAATATTGCAAAAAGTATTTTAAAATCTTAAGATTTTGGAGGTTATAATTATGAGGTCAAAAGTTTATTTTACTAATTTAAGAGCAAAAAACCCTTCAGAAAATAAGGTGAACAAAATTAGAAAGTTATTTGAAAAAGCTGATTTTTCTTCACTAATTAAAGAAAATGATTTAACTGCAGTGAAACTGCATTTTGGTGAAAAAGGTAATGATGGTTATATCAATCCTGTTTTTGCAAGACAAGTAGTTGATAAAATTAAAGAATGTAAAGGGAAACCTTTTTTAACAGATACGAATACTCTATATAAGGGAAGTAGAGCAAACTCTGTTGACCATTTAATAACAGCTATTGAACATGGTTTTGATTATTCTGTTGTAGGAGCACCTTTAATTATTGCTGATGGTTTAAAAAGTAAAGCTATGAAAGATGTAGAAATAAACCGTAAACATTTTAAAACCGTGAAAATAGCTCAAGATATATTAAATGCAGATTCAATGATTGTTTTAAGTCATTTTAAAGGGCATGAACTTGCAGGATTTGGTGGAGCCGTAAAAAATTTAGCAATGGGATGTGCTCCAGCAGTTGGAAAAATGCAACAACATTCGATGAGGCCTAAAGTTGATAAAAAGTTTTGTATAGGTTGCGGAACTTGTGTAGATAATTGCCCTGTTGATGCGATAAAAATGTTGGAAACTCGTGCAACTATAAATAAAGATGTATGTATAGGATGTGGCGAATGTATGCAAGTATGCCCTGTTAATGCAATTGTTGTTAACTGGGAAACAGAAATAGTTGATTTTATGGAAAGAATGACAGAATATGCATATGGTTCTGTTGTTGGAAAAGAAAACAAAGTAGGATATATCAATTTTGTTATCAATGTTACTCCATACTGTGATTGTGTTCCATGGAGTGATGCACCGATAGTTCCAGATGTAGGGTTTTTAGCTTCAAAAGATCCTGTAGCTCTTGATAGGGCTTGTCTTGATTTGGTTAATCAACAAATAGGTTTTGCTGATTCAAGCCTTAAACATAATCATGATAAAAATTGCGATAAATTTAAAGGATTAAAAGAAAATTCAAAAGGTGAGATACAGTTGAATTATGGCGAAGAAATAGGACTTGGTAATAACGATTATGAACTAATAGAAATTTAAAGGTGTTTGTATGAAAGAAAAAATTATTGCAAGATATTTTTTTACACCGTTTTGTCCAGAAAGTTATGCAACTGAGGAAAAATTAAGAATTTTTTTTGAAAAAATATCTGAAATTCATTTTGAAACTTTTAATTGTGAAGAAGGAAATTATTTTTCAAAATATAATTTTTTTGAACTTGAAAAAAAATTAATAGATACTTTTTATAGAAAAAATGATGAGCCACTTTTATTTGGAAAGTTATTTATTAACGGGCAATTAATACCAGGATTTCCACCTTCCTCAAAACATTTGAAAAATATTCTTGTTGATAACAAAGTTAATTTTGATGAATCAAAATATATTTTTGATTATTCTTCAAAAATTGAAAAGGCAAATATTATATTTGATAAAAAAAATTTAATAATAAAAAAAGTTGAAGAAGAAGAAATTAAAGACGTTTCAAAATTATGCACTCTTTTTCATCCTTATTTAAATCAAAAAGATTACAAGAAAGAATATTGGGGGAAATTCGAAAATAGAAAAAACGATTTTTTGAGAAAAAGTATACTTAATAAAAATGCATTAGCTTTCTTAGCTTATTTTCAAAATGAACCTGTAGGTTTTATTGAAGCATATAGTTTGGAAAAAAGCGTAAAATATGGATTTCCAGTTCACTTAGAAGAAAATGTTTTATTGAAGGATTCTTTTATGATAGTGTGTCTGTCTATTAGAAAAGAATTTGAAGGAAATAATATCGCATCAAGATTATTGGAAAAGTTTATTTCGTTTTCTTCTGAAAACAAAATAAAAAATTTGCAAGTATTATCTTTTCCGCAAAATTTTAATTGGCATCCAGAAAACATATATAAAAAATATGGATTTAAAGAAGTAAAAGTTATTAATAAACTAAAACTTCTGAGTCTAAATATTATGGATTTTGCCTTATGAAACAATTTCTTTAATTATTTGAACAGGAATGAAAAAAATATTGCTGGTAATACTGTGAGTAACAATATTTTTTTCTCCACACTAAAAATCAAAGAGAACCATAAAAATTTTTTAATTCAATAATTTTAATTTAAAATCATAATCATATTTTCTCATCATTTGTATCTTCATCTAAACATTTTTTAGGGCGAACGCATAGGTTCGCCCCTACGTATTTTCATATGAAATTGTGCCTTTCTTCTATTCTATTCTTTCTTTACAATCATTTCCCAATACCCAGTTGTCTTTCCGATTCTTCTAATTATTCCTTCAGATTTCAATTTATCAATATGTTTCTGTATCGCTGAAGGATTGATTCTTAATTTTTTAGAAAGTTCTCCTCGACTAATTTTTGGATTTTCAATTATATATTCTAAAACTTCTGCTTGCTTTTCAGAAATCTTGACTTGACCACTTGCTTGACCACTTGCTTGACCACTTGCTTGACCACCTTTAAATTCTATTCGGTCGTTTTCAGTTTCTGCGTCCGATACTCTATAAAATTCCACATCTACAAAATCATTTCTTTCTTGAATAATTGGTTCTTTCAATCCTGTTTTTATGCAAAACGACTTAATTCTCTTTATACCGCTTCCCCATTGTTCAATATACCCAAGATCTTTAAAAACTCTTGCAATTACTTTATTTCTTATTTCAGATCTTCCGTTTAAAATGTCATCTTCAAGAATATTATTTGGAAATGCCCCTGGTGAAACTATATTTACAATGTCATCATATACTCCCAGTTTTATATCTCTTCCAATATTTGAATAATCTCTATGTACAAAAGCATTTACAAGAGCTTCTCTTAATGCTTCAACAGGTATTTCGGGTATATCGTGTCTTTGAAGTCCTTTTATTTCAGCCCTTATATTTATATGATTCAATATGAAATTTTCAGCATTTTTAAGCTGTGAAAAAACATCACCCTCATACTCTTTTTTATCAAGGAAAATATCCATAGTTTTACCTTTAAATCTCGAACATTTAATTCGGACATTTTCATAATAGCCAAGTAAGATAAGCAATGCTTTAGAAGGATAAATTTCCCCATTCTCATTTTTTATAAGTTTTAAATTTAACATTTTTTCATTATCAAGCTCTTTATTTATTCTTGAAAACTCCTTTTTTAAAGGTTCTAAATCAATATTTTCAATATTATTTTCATAATCAGCCTCTTCATCAAAGCTTATATTTCTTTTTTGTCTTTCAAGTTCCAATATATTTTCATATTCTGCTTTTCTGTTTGTTGCCCCTATTCTTATATAAGTTCCCTTATTTTTCCCTTTACTCTTTATATAATAAGGCAATAAATTACCTCTGAATATTTGTATGACAAGAAGAAGTTTTCCTTCAATATTTGCAGTATAAATTTCAGGTATGATATTGGGATAACAATTATCAAAAATTATAGAAGCTATTTTATCCTGCAATTCAAAAATATCTTCATTATCAATTCCTATAACCTCACTTTTATCATTTACACCAATAATTAATTGACCCCCACTTGTATTAGAAAAAGCTATAACTGTTTTTACAATACTGTCGTTTGAAGGAAGTTTTTCTTTAAATTCAAGAGTTTTATTTTCGCCTTTTTTTATTTTTTCTAATAATATCATAATTTTACCACCGCCTTATTCTTTTGCACCTTCTTCCAATACAATTTCAACTTGTTTAATAAGTTCCTCTTTGTTTGGTATATAAAGCACATACTTTGAAGCAAATATTTGACTGCTTATTCCTCCAAGTGCATATTCTGCAATAATCTCATCTTTATCAGCACAAAGAATAATTCCAATTGGTTCATTGTCATCTTCGTCATTTACCTCTGTTTTATAGTAATTCAATTATTTTTTCTCTTACTTATATTATAATATTTTTACTTTATCATTTCCAACACATTCCGGTGGTGATTACACCACCCTTTAGAAGACTTTGTCAAAAGGCACCCGTACTTAGATTTCTAGCCATACAGCCATTTAAACTGCAAAATTTTAGCTCTTATCTTGATTTGGACTTTCAACAAACTGAAATATATTCAGCTTTGCTGGACATGCAACGTTTCTCCTATACGTGCAACTCTTGGGAACCTGTAGAGTAAATGAAATGAGCCTTAAAATGCCCCCTTTATCTTGTCCTACTGAACAGGACGTCCACATATCCTTGCTTACAACTCTTTTATAACATCTTTATCCAGTATTTCTTTTCTATTTTTCCAATCAGGCATAATCATTGTCATCATGTTATAGAAATTTTTATCATGATTTTCATACTTATAATGAAGCAATTCATGTAAAATAACATACTCTATACAATATTTTGAAGCTTTAATTAATTCAAAATTTAAAAATATCTCATTTTTTTCTTTTAAAAATGATCCCCATCTTTTTTTCATATTTCTAATTCTTATTTTTGGAAAATTAATATCATCATATTTTAGTTCTTTAAATACTTTTTTTAATATTTCATTAAAAATATTTTCAGATTTTTCTTTATACCATTTATTTATCAAATTCTTTTTTTTAGATAAATCTGTTTTATCTGTAACATATAAACAAATATATCCTTGTAAAAATTTTATCTCTTCAAAATCTGATTCGATTAATTTTAATCTATATTGTCTCCCTAAGTATTTAAAAGTTTCTCCGCTAATATAATTCTTTTCTGTTTTAATTTGTTGATTAGCATTGAAATATTTTAAATTGCTATGTATCCATTTTGATTTTCTTTTTATAAAATCTTTCAAATATTCAATAGAGACTTTATCATTTGCTGAAACTATAACTTTTTCATCAGGAGTTACAGTCAAATTAATATTTTTAACATTCTTTCTTTTTATAAAAAATTCTATTTTATTTTTACCGTAAAAAACTATTTCTTTTTCCATAGGAATCATCCCTTATACCTTCTTAAAGCAATAGTTTTAACATCATTTATAATTTTATCTATTTTTTCAAAATTTATGATAATTCCTGTTTCTTTTGAAAAATCAAATAGCAAATCATCTAAATCCTGCTCTATCTGTTTATGAACTTCCGGATTTTCTTTCCAATCTACTTTTTTTCTTTCTTCTATAATCTCATCAACTTTTAAAGATAATTTGGCAATTTTTAACTCTTTTTCAGTAAATTTGCCATTATAAGGAGCTTCCGGTTCACATACTCCATATATGTTACTGTTTAAAACATCAATTAAAACACCATACATAGCTTTAGCATTATTATTAGTTTTAATTATTTCAGGACAATCTGAAACAGTTTCCCCTTTATAAAAATCTTTCATAATATCTTGCATTTTGCTTAAATATTCCGCTTCTGATATTCTTTTTTCTTTATAATCATTTAATACTTCTTCAATTCTTTCAGAAAATTTCTTGTAATAACTCGGATTTTCTTCCCATTTTTCACTTATTTTTTTTGCTACTCTTGTTCTTATTGTGTCAGCTTTTGCTCTATTTCCTTTTACTCTTATAAGTTCTTCTTCAAATTTCTCTTTGTCAAAAATATCAACAGGATTTGTAATTCTTATTATTTCTTCTGCATTTACATAATTGTCAATTAAATTTTGAAGTTTTGCTTCATATTCTTTATGATCTACACTATCAGAGTATCTTAGTTTCACATTTTTTCTTATTTCTTGAAAAAATTTAAGCTCCTTTTTATAATTTCTTATATCTTTTTCTCCAAGTTCATCATAAATTTTTTCACTTGATACTGCAATCCCTAAATTTCTTGAAAATCTGCTAAGTAAATCATAAAATTCATTTCTTAAAACTTCATCTTCAAGCAGTACTTCATATTCTTCAACATCATTTTTATTTTTTACAGGTCTAAATATATCCATAAGTAACGAATATGATGTTTTTAATTCAGAAATTATTTCTCTAACATCATTTAATGCCCCTGCTACATCATTTTCATCAAAATTATCAAGTCCGCTTTCGTTATAATCATTTAATGCTTTATCTAAATTTCCAAGCAATCCCCTATAATCAATTATATATCCAAACTCTTTTCCTTCGTACAGTCTATTTACTCTTGCAATTGCCTGTAATAGTCCATGGTCTCTTAAAGGCTTATCAATATATAATATTGTTGCTTTTGGCGCATCAAAACCAGTTAATAATTTGTCTACAACTATTAAAATATCTGTTTCATCACCATTAATAAAATCATCTTTTATACTTTCCTCATACTCTTCTGCATTTCCATGTATTGACATCATTTCATTCCAAAATTCTTTTATTACATCTTTTGAAGCTTTATCAACTTCATCATATCCTTCTCTTGAATCGGGCGGAGAAATAATCACATCTGTTTTTAAATCTCCCATTTCATCAAAAGCCCTTTTATATTTAATAGCTTCTGATTTATTATTACAAGCTAACATTCCTTTAAATAGAGTGTTTTTCCAGTTATTTAAAAAGTGTTCATTTATATCAAATGCTATTAATTCTAATCTCTGAACAGAAGATGCAATTTTTTCAAATCTGCTCCATTTTTTCTTTACTTCTTCTTTTTGATTTTCATTCAAATTTTTAGTGATCATTTCCAATTTTTTATCAATAGCCCTTTTATTTACTTCTTGTTCAACCATTTTCCCTTCATATAAAAGAGGCAAAACTGCTTCATCTTTTACAGCTTGGTCTATTGTATATCTGTGGATTTCTCCGCCAAATTTATCCATAGAATTTTTATCTTTTTTCATAATTGGCGTTCCTGTAAATCCGATATAACATGCATCTGGAAATACTTTTTTCATTTTCGTGTGCATTTCGCCATATTGCGTTCTATGACTTTCATCTACGAGAACAAATATATTATTATCCTTATTTACTTGGTTTAAATTTAAAACTGCTTCAAATTTATTAATAACTGTTGTAATAATATTTGACTTGTTTTCACTTAATGTTTTTGCTAAATGTTGTCCTGTATTTGCTCTTACAGGAGCCATTCCTGTATGCACAAAAGTATTTTTTATCTGTTTATCAAGATTTACTCTATCTGTTACAACCACTACTTTTGGATTGAGTATATCTTTATCTGTCATTAAAGCTTTTGCAAGCATTACCATAGTTAAAGATTTTCCAGAACCTTGAGTATGCCAGATTAATCCTCCGTTTCTTCTATTTGTATTAGCAAAAGTTTTTACTCTTTTCATTGTATGTTTTATAGAAAAAAACTGCTGGTATCTTGCAACTTTTTTTACATTTTTATCGTAAACTATAAAATTTTTAGTTAAATCCAAAAGTCTTTCTGGCCTAAGTAAAGAGAATATTGCTTTGTCCTGTTCTGTTATCATTCTATTTTTTATATGTTTATTTAATTCCTTTTCCATAAATTCAAATTCAGCAGGTTCCTTATCCGTTTTCCATACTGCCCAAAATTTTTCAGGTGTTCCTGTTGTTGCATATTTAGCACTATTTTTATTCATACTAATTAATATTTGAGTAAATTTAAAAAGGTTTGGTATTTCATATTCAAATTGATTTCTGATATTTTGGCTGATACCTTCTTTAATATCAATTGCTGCTTTTTTACACTCAATTACAGCAAAAGGAATACCGTTTACAAATAGTACTATATCGGGTCTTCTTGTGGTATCATCAAGTTTTGTAACAATAAATTCTTCTGTAATATGAAAATCATTGTTTTCTATATTTTCCCAATCTATATATTTTAATGAAAACGATTTTTTTGCTCCATCATCAAGATTTTCTTCATAACTCTTTCCAAGTATTAAATGGTCGTATATTTTTTCGTTTGTTTTTATAAGTCCATCAATTAAAGGTTCATCTATGTCAAGCATAGCCTGTTTTATATTTTTTTCTGCAAATTTATAATTTTTCCCTTTATAATCAAAGCTGTTTATTTTTTTTAATTGTTCTTCAAGTATTCGTTTTAATAGTATTCTGTCAAGTTTTCCTTCTCGCAGTTCTTCTGCTTTTTCAGGTGGTATATATTTATAGCCAAAATTTTGCAAAAGTTCTATTGCAGGTTTTTGGCTTGATTCATTTTCTGTATGTATATTTGGATTTCTCATTTGTTTTCCTCCATTCTTTTTAAATAACCTTTAATAGCTGATAAATTAACTTTGTCAGCTATTAAAGGTTATTTCTTTGGGGATTTTCTAAAATCTGTTTTACTGCATTTTGGAAATGATGGCATAGTATCTGTATTATCCTCCAATATAATTTTAGTTCCACAATTTTTGCAAATAAAATTTTCGATACTGTTTTTTCTCCTGTGGTTGCCATAAAAAAACTCTTTTTAAAATTCTGGCAATTCTCCTAAATTATCTTCTTCTATACTGTTAGAATCTGTTCTTAAGTAGCTACTACCATTTCTTGAATAGACTCTG
>CAYZNB010000067.1:0-15627 GCA_964478535.1 uncultured Thermotogaceae bacterium | reverse complement strand
TTTTCTAATAATAAATAAAGCAATCAAAAATATAGATAATTAAAATTTTATTATATAAAGAATTATAGTTTTAGGAGGAAGAAACATGAAAATAATTCATACTGCCGATTGGCATTTAGGTAAAATTATTTATTCGGTTCATCTTACTGAAGAACAGGAATTTATTTTGAATCAATTTGTTGACTACATAGAAATCAATCCAGTAGATGCTTTAATAATTTCAGGAGATATTTTTGATAGGTCTATTCCACCTGCAGAGGCAGTTGAACTTTTCAATAAAATTTTTACAAAAATTTCTATTGATTTAAAAATTCCTGTGTTTATGATAGCGGGTAATCATGATGGGCCTGAAAGACTTGAAAATTTAAACGGGATTCTTTCAGCTATGAACTTTTTTATTGAAGGAAAATTCAAAGAAAAAGTAAAAAAAGTTTCTTTGAAAGATGAATATGGAGTTGTAAATTTTTTTATGCTTCCATACGTTGAAACGTCTTATATAAAACAATTTGATGAAAATATCAGCTCAAAAACAGATGCTTTAAAATTTTTAATAGACAACATGGAAATAAATGAAAATGAAAGAAATATTTTGATAGGTCATGAGTTTGTTTTAGGCGGAATTGAAAGTGATTCGGAAAGACCTCTTTCGTTAGGGGGAACCGAATTTGTAGATGCTTCTGTTTTTGATGTTTTTGATTATGTTGCTTTGGGGCATCTTCACAAAACACAAAGCTTTAAGTCTAAAAAAATAAATTATTCCGGCTCACTTTTAAAATATTCATTTAATGAAGTTAATCAAGAAAAAGGAATGAATTTAATTACTATTAATGAAAAAAATAATATTACAATAGAAAAAATCTCTTTTACACCAAAAAGGGATATGAAAATAATTGAGGGGTATTTTGATGAAATAATTCAAAAAGAAGTAATAGAAGATTATTTGCTTATAAAACTAAAAGATGAAAAAACAATTTATGATGCGATAGGAAGATTAAATAAAAAATTTCCAAATGTACTTGCATTAGAATTTCCAAAAATTGATTCTGTATATAATAGGAGTTTAGACGATGTTAAAAGTATAAATCCTATCGAAATATTCGAATCTTTTTATAATGATGTTAAAAATACTGAATTAAGTTCTGAACAAAAAGAAATTTCAAAAAAAATTTTTGAAGAAGCTATAAAAAAATAATTTGTGATTTTATTTGAGAATAAATATTTTTTTATAAATTAGAATATAACTTAAGGGGTGTGAAAATTATGAAAGAAAAAGATTTTATGAAAATATTATCTTCTTCTCCTTTTGGATTTGCTCGCCATAAGATAATTCTAGATGAAAATAAAAATCCAATAGATTATTGTTTTTTAGAAGTCAACGAATCTTTCGAAAAATTAACCGGATTAAAAGCAGAAGAAATACTTAATAAGACAATTCGTGAAGTATTTCCAAATATAGAAAAAACGAGTTTTAACTGGATTAAATTTTATGGTGAAGTAGCTCTTAATCAAAAAAATGAAACATTTGAACAATATTCTGAAATATTAGATAAATGGTATCATGTTCATGCGTATTCTCATGAAAAAGGATATTTTACCACAATATTTATTGATGTTACTGAAAATAAAAAAAATATAGAAAAATTAGAAGGTTTTTTTTCGGTGAACTTAGATCTTTTATGTATTGCAGATATTGAAGGAAATTTTATAAAAACAAATAAAGCTTGGTCTCAAATTTTGGGCTACGAAACTGAAGAATTAAATAAGAGAAAATTTCTTGATTTTGTTCATCCTGAAGATATGCAATCAACACTTGAGGCGATATCTTCTCTTAAAGAAGGCGAAGAAGTACTTAATTTTACTAACAGATACCGTTGTAAAGATGGAAATTATAAATATATTGAATGGAGATCTCACCCAAAGGGAAATTTGATTTATGCTGCAGCAAGAGATATTACTGAACGAAAAAAAGTTGAAGAGGAATTGCAACGTGCAAAAAAACAAGCAGAAGATGCAAGTAAAGCAAAATCAGAATTTTTAGCTAATATGAGTCATGAAATTAGAACACCACTTAATGGAGTTATAGGATTTACCGATTTGTTGAAAGAAACTTCGCTTTCTTCGATTCAAAAGCAATATGTAGATAATGTAAATATATCTGCACACACGCTTTTAGGTATTATAAATGATATTTTAGATTTTTCAAAGATTGAAGCTGGTATGATGGAACTCGAATTTATTAAATATGATATGTGGGATTTAATTGAAAATAGTGCAGATATAATAAAATACATGGCGAATAAAAAAGATTTAGAAGTATTGCTCAATGTTGATAATAATATCCCGTGTTTTGCAATGGTTGACCCTATTCGATTGAAGCAAATTTTGGCAAATTTGTTAAGCAATGCGGTAAAATTTACTGAAAAAGGAGAAATAGAGCTCAAAGTTGAGTTTGAAATGCTTAATGATAAAAAGGGGAAATTTTTATTTTTTATTAGAGATACAGGGATAGGAATAAAGGAATCGCAAAAAAACAAGTTATTTAAAGCTTTTTCACAAGCAGATAGTTCTACTACACGTAATTTTGGTGGTACAGGATTAGGACTTATAATTTCAAATATGATTGCAGAAAAGATGGGAAGCAAAATATTTTTCGACAGCGAAGAAGATAAAGGTTCTGTATTTTATTTCGAATTAATAACTGAGATTGAATATGGTGAAAGAATAGATAAAAAAACGATTGAAAACGTCAGTCGTTGTTTAATTATTGATGATAATGAAAATAATAGAATAATTCTTGAAAATACTTTGAAAAATTGGGGGATAGTTTGTGAATCTTCCGAAAATGGATTTGAAGCATTAAAAATTCTTGAAAACTCTCAATCTTTTGATGTAATAATATGTGATTACAATATGCCTTACATTAATGGGTTAGAAACTATAAGGTTGATAAGAGATAAACTAAAACTTTCATCAGAAAAACAACCAATAATATTACTACACTCATCATCTGATGATGTAGAAGTTCTTCGTAAGTGTAAAGAGTTGGGAATCCGATTTCGACTAACAAAACCAGTTAAAACAAAAGAGCTTTTTAATTATTTGTGTAATATTTATTCAAAATCTGATTTGGAAGAAAAAAATAAAATCCCCCAAAATGTAGAGAAAAAAAATTATTTTCAAAATGAGAGTTATAAAAAAATATTAGTTGCTGAAGATGTTCCGATGAATATGCAAATGATAAAAGCATTGCTTAATATAATTTGCCCAGAGGCGATTATAATAGAAGCAGAAAATGGTATTCAAGCAGTAGAAAAATATAAGAAAGAATCTCCGGATTTAATATTTATGGATGTTCAAATGCCTGATATGGACGGACTGGAAGCGACAAAAGAAATACGTGCGTATGAGAAAATAGCTAATAAAAATATCCCTATTATAGCTTTAACCGCAGGAGCTTTGAAAGAGGAAAAAGAAAAAAGTTTATCTGTTGGTATGGATGATTTTATCACCAAGCCAATAGAATCAAAAAAAATAGAGGAATGTCTAAAAAAATATTTGAAATAAAAATAGCATTTTGCGAATCTCAAAATAGAATAAGGGGGCTAAAATGAAAAGTAAAAAAATTTGGATATTGTTAATTATATTGTTAACAATAAGTGTTTTTTTTGTGGGGTGTGTAGCGGTTAAAAATGTTTTAACTATTGAAAAAGAAGGTGAAGGTTTATTAAATCTGGATATTGGAAATCATGAATATAAAACAGGAGAAGAAATAACGCTAACAGCAACCCCATCACCTGGCTGGAGATTTAAAGAGTGGATTGGAGAAGTATCAAATAATAACGGTACGATAACAACGGTAATTATGAATAAAGACAAAACGATAAAAGCTATTTTTGAAGAAATAAAATCATCTTTAACTATTGAAAAAGAAGGAGAAGGAGAAATAACAAAATCTCCTGACAAACTACTTTACAATTTCGGAGAAGAAATAACGCTAACAGCAACCCCATCACCTGGTTGGAAATTTATAAAATGGACTGATAAAGATGATGAAGAAATAAGTTTAGCTAATCCTTATATTTTTACAATTCCATTAGAGGACATAACTTTGAAAGGGATTTTTGAAGAAATAATTCAAGGCCATATTCCTGGAGAATTGCAAAGCCATACAGTAGAAGAAGTAATTTTTGATATGAAATTAGTTCCCGGAATAAATTTTCCAACAGGAGATAAAACTATTCCAGAAATAGAAAATATAGAAGAATCATATTGGCTTGGAAAAACGACAGTGACTTATGAATTATGGTATTTGGTGAAAACATGGGCAACTGATGATGCAAGAGGCGAGGATAAATTTACATTTTCAAACTCTGGAAGAGAAGGAAGCGGTGGAACTGATGGGGCAGAACCATCAGCGGCAAAAAATGAGCCGGTTACTAGAGTAAGTTGGAGAGATACAATAGTATGGGTTAATGCTTTAAGTGAAATGTTAGATTTAGATCCGGTATATAGACATGAAGGGACAATATTAAGAGATGCAAATAATGATATATGTAATGATGCAGAACAAACAGATAACAACGGTTTTAGATTACCGACAAAATGGGAATGGAAATTAGCAGCAAGATATATAGGCGTAGAAAAACCAGTACAGAGTCCTTTAAAAGAAGAAGCTTTATTAGTAGGTGGAATATGGTGGACGCCTAGAGAATACGCAAGTGGAGCATTTGTCGATTACAATGATATTGATGAAACATCTGAGGTAGCTTGGTATGATGTTAACAGTGAAGGAAAAACACATGATGTAGGACTTTTGAGAGCAAATCAATTAGGGATATATGATATGAGTGGAAACGTCTGGGAATGGACGTTTCCAAAATCTGGTAATAATAGGATAATTCGTGGAGGAAGTTATTATAATAACAATGCTAAGCTTATGTCGCAAAGTTTTGATGGGGCTAATTGGAAAAGTGATGGAATAGGGTTTCGTTTAGCAAGAACACTTGAGTAGGTTTTAATAATTGCGACCAAAATTACAGATAATGAAAAAGGGTTAAGCGAACACATAATAAAATCAGTTGAAGAAAAGTATGTAAAAATTGAATTTATAAAAGCGACACAAAGTGGAAATACCGCAGAAAAAATATGTGAAATAGAAGTTCAAGATAATTAAAAAAACAGGGCATAAGTCCTGTTTTTTTATATGTTAATGTAATTCTTCAAAAAATAATTTGAGATATGCTATAATTATAAGAGAAGTAAAATATGATAAGGCTTAAAAGGAGAAAAAATGAAAGATATAATAAATAAAGAATACAATTTAAAAATTAATAATATCAAAGAAATATCAAAAGATATAGTATGGTTGGTTTCTTCTGATAGTGATAAATTTATTTTAAAAAGAAAAAAAGATTTGAAAATAATCGAAAAAGAGATTTTTTTACTGAAACATCTTGAAGAAAAAAGATTTAAACAAGTGTCTTATCCGATATTAAATAAAAATAATTATTATTATTTTACACATGAAGATAAAATTTATATGATTTTTAGTTATATTAATGGAGAACATATAGATTTATATAAATCAAATAATAAATATTTTTATACAGAACAAATTTGCGAATTTTTAGGCAAATTACATAAATCATTAGAAGATATAAAGAGTGAAATTTTACCCTCATCAAATTTACTGAAAACATTAAATGGATATATAAATACATTTATAAAAGAAAACCCACAAAAAATAAATAGTGAAAAAGTATTAAAAATAACAAATTATTTAAACGAAAATTTTCCAGTATTATATGAAAAACTTCCTAGACAGTTTATTCATAGGGATTTTCATATGGAAAATGTTATTTTTTTTGAAGAAAAAATAACAGGTATTATAGATTTCGAAATAGCGATTGAAGAAGTTAAAATTTTTGATGTTGCATATTTCAATTCTTCAATATTAAGTGAGCTTTTAAAGAATCAAAATGAAAATGAATGGGTTAAGTATCTTAAAAGTTCAATTAAAGGATATTTAGAAGCAAACACTATTAACGATTATGAAAAAGAGGCATTTATATATATTCTTTTAGAAATACAAATGATTTTTATAGTGTATTTTAATTCTGTAGATGATTTTAAAAGATTAAAAGAAACAGAAAAAATTCTTTTCTATATTTTTGAAAACAAAGATACTATTATTGAAATAATGAAAAGCACTAAACCTTTAATGAAAAGGAGAAAAATAAAATGATAAATAAAGAAAATATTTTCACTGAAATAGATTTGCTTTTTCAAAAGTATTTTGAAAACAAAAAAATTGTTACTGGAGATATAAGAAAAATCTCCTCGTTTTCTTTTAAACAAATTGAAAAAAAAGAACTAAATAATATTTTAGAGTTAAGCGAAATTTTATTAGAAAAAAGAAAATGGAAATATGAAGTTATTGCATATGATTGGGCCTTTAGAATAAAAAGTGAATATAATAAAGATACTTTTTATATTTTTGAAGATTGGTTGCAAAAATATGTAGATGACTGGGGTAATTGCGATGATTTTTGTACTCATGCTTTTGGAGAATTAATTGCACAACATAATGATTTATTTAAAAAGGTTTTAAAATGGGTAGATCATAAAGATTTTTGGGTTAGAAGAGCTGCTGCGGTTATTTTAATTTATCCCATAAGGAAAAATAGGTTAGGAGATATATCGCCTTATATTATTTCAGATAAATTAATGAATGATGATCATTACCTTGTTTTAAAAGGATATGGCTGGATGTTAAAAGAGCTTTCAAAATATAAAAATAAAGAGGTTTATGAATATGTAAGAAAAAATAAAGCAAAAATGCCTAGATTATCATTGCGATATGCTATTGAGCATTTTGAAAAAGATGTAAAAAAAGAATTGATGAAGAAATAATATATAGCTGGCTAGTAAAAAGTTGGTTAGTTGGAAAGAAAAAACATTTTTAGATTTATAGACTTTTGTTTTTAATGTAGTGTAACAGCCACGCGTTTTCTGCACGGCGTTACAGCACTTATGATAACGTTGGTATTTTATTAGATAGTAGGTTAGGAAATGCATTAAAACTAAATGCTTATAATAATGAAGTAGTAAATAAAGATAAAATAAACGCTCACAAGAGTTCAAATTTTCTAAAAAACAGATTTCGCACTGAGATACAATGCTAAAATTAGCAAACTCGCTACGCTCAAACATGCTAATTTCTTAACGCATTTTATCACCACCCTCAATTGTTTTTTTGACGAAAATTCTCAATTGTTCGCTACATTATTTCATCGTTATTTACCGTAAAAGCATTATTAAAAAAGACTTTTAATTAATTCTTTTCTTGAGAGGTGGCAATTGAAGATTGACGGGGTGGACAGATTTTAAATGTAGTGTAACAGCCACGCGTTTTCTGCACGGCGTTACAGCACATATGATAACGTTGGTATTTTTATAGTTAGTTTTAGGAAACGCATAAAACAGTTTTTCCTAACCAACTAAAAAAAGGGGATGAAAATTTTGAAACCTGAAATTTTAAAAATAAAGGGTTTTGGCCCTTATATTGAAGAGCAAGTTATTGATTTTAATAAAATAAAAGATAATATTTTTTTAATTAGTGGTCCTACAGGTTCTGGTAAGACTACTATTTTTGATGCTATTTGCTTTGCTTTATATGGTGAAGCTTCTGGTGAAGATAGGGGGAAAAATATTCGTTCGGATTTTGTTGCTGAAGATTTTGAAACTTTCGTTGAGTTCACGTTTAAAATAAAAGAAAAATTATACAAGATTTTTAGAAGTCCAAGATTTGAAAGAAAAAAGCAACGTGGAGATGGCACTACTGTTCAAGATGAAAAGGCTGTTTTATATGAATTTAAAGATGGAAAGTTTGAATATGTTTGTGAAAAGCTTACTGTAGTTAAAGAAAAAATTAATGATATTATAAAGCTCGATGTTAATCAATTTAGAAAGATTATAATGATTCCTCAAGGCGAGTTCAAAAAGCTTATAACTGCAGGTAGTGATGAAAGAGAAAGTATTTTAAAAAATTTGTTTGATACTTCTATTTATGAAAATTTTAAAAAAATTTTGAAAGAAAAAAATGATGCTGTAAAAGAACAGTTGGTGTTTTTAAATTCAAAAAAAGAACATATTTTTTCTGATTTAAACTTAGATGGAGAGGTTTCTTCTGTAATCTCAACAATTGATGATATTGTAAAGCAAAAAAAGGAAGATATAAAGTTAAAAAGTGATTTAGTTGAAAATCTAAAAATAGAGATTGAGAAAAAAGAGAAAGATTTGACTGAGGTTAAAAAAGATAATGAAAAAATAGAAGATACTAAAAAACAAAAAGATATTTTAGAAAGACTTAAAAGTAAGGAAGAGTTTTATAAAAAAGAAAAAAAGAAATTAGTTGATGCTGAAAATGCGGCTTTTATAAAACCTTATGAAGAATTATATAAAAATAATTTTGAAAAATTAAAAAATAAAGAGAATGAACTTAAAAATAAAAAAGAGGATTTAGATAATAATAAAAAGGATTTTGATTCAAAAAAAGAAAATTTTGACAATATAAAAAAAGAATATGATAATTTGTTTGAATATAAAAAGCAGAGAGATGATTTGATTGAAAAACTGAAAAAGATAGAGTCTGTTGATTTGTTGAAAAAAGAATTGAATGATTTGGAAAAAGAATTTGAAAAGGTAAAATTAAATAAAAAAAATTGTGAAGATGATATTAATAAAGTAAATAATGAAGTAAAAGAAAAAAGTAATTTTATTACTCAAAATGATAGTGTTTTAGAAAAAAATTTTAAATTGAAAGAAAAAATTAATTCTTATGATGAAAAAATAAAAGATTTAAAAAAATTGATTTTATTGTATTCTGAACTTGAAAATATTGAAAAAGATTATAATGAAAAATCGAAATATAAAACAAAGGGTGAAGAGGAGTTTAAAGGCCTTCAGGAAAGCAAAAATTCGCTTGAAGAAAGATATTTTAAGTCTCAAGCGTATGTTATGTCAAAAACTCTTGAAGAAGGCAAACCTTGCCCTGTATGCGGCGCTACGCATCATCCTTCTTTGCCTGAAAAACAAGATGATTTTGTTGAGAAAGAAGAAATTGAAAAAATAAAAGAAAAAATAAAAAAGGCAGAGAAATTATTAAAACAATTGGCGGATGATTTTGAGGTAGTTAGAGAATCTTTTAGAACAAAAAAATCAGAAATTAAGTTTTTGATAGATTCTATTTCTTTGGAAGAAGAGGCGGATTTAAAAGAAGAAGTTTTAAAGTTTGAAAGTGAAAAGGAAATTTTTTTGAAAGAAAAGGAAAAGTATGATAATATTTTAAAAACTATTGAAAATTATAAGAAAGATATTGCAGATTATGAAAAACAAAAGTTAGAATTAGAAGAAAAATTAAAAGGTATGGTTAAGTTATTTGATGAAGTAAATACAAAATATATTTCAAAAACTTCTATTTATGATGAAAAGAAAGTTGAAATTGAAGGAGATAATAAAAAATTAATTGATGAAGAATTGAAAAAACTTTGTAAAAAAATAGAATTTACTGAAAAACAATATGATTCTTTATCAAAAGAAATAAGAGATTTAGAGATTAAAAAAGGAAAATTAGAAACGACAGTTGAAGAGATGAAAAAGAATAAAGAATCTTTAGAAGAAGAAGAAGAAAATTCTTATAAAAATTTACTAGATAATATGAAATTAAAAGGTTTTAATTCTTATGAAATATATAAGAGTTCTTTGATGAATGAAAAAGATATGAAAATTTTGAAAGATGATATTCAAAAGTTTGAAGGTGATTTGAAAAAGCAGGAATCTATATATGATGAAAAGTTTGAAAAGTCAAAAGATTTAATTTTTAAATCTACAGATATTTTAGAGTATGAAATAAAAGAGATGGTTTCTAAAAGAGAAGATTTGATGAAAGAAATAAATTCGCTTGAAATTAAAATTGAAAATTTAATTTTAAAAAAAGATGAATTAAAAGAGATTGATTCTAGAATGTCTGATTTATCTAAAATTTATTCTGAATTAAATGATTTATATGAAATAAGTATAGGCAAAAATAGCCTCAGAATTTCTCTTGAAAAATATGTGCTTTCATATTATTTTGATGAAATTTTAAATTATTCTAATATGCGATTAGAAAAATTTACTGAAAAAAGGTATAGTTTGCATAGATCTAAAGAGAGTTTTGACGGAAGAAAAAACGCGGGTCTTGATATAAGTGTTTTTGATAAATATACTGGAAAGGAAAGAGAGGCAAAATCTCTTTCAGGGGGTGAAATTTTTATTGCATCACTTTCTTTAGCTTTGGGGTTGTCTGATGTTGTTCAAAAAAATTCTGGTGGGGTATCTTTAGATACTATTTTAATTGATGAGGGTTTTGGGTCTTTAGACACTAATGCTCTAGATAATGCAGTAGAAATTTTAATGGAATTACAAACTTCTGGAAGGCTTATAGGTATTATTTCGCATGTGAGTGAGCTTAAAGAAAGAATTCCAGATAAAATTGAGATTCAAAAGACTAAAAATGGTAGTTATGTTAAAATGGAGGCGAGTAATGAGTAAAGAGATAAAAAAAGAAACTTTAGTTTATGATTCTAAAAATAAGTTGAATGAGGAAGCAATAGGTTGGGGAAGACGCCCTTCACTTTTTACATTTAACTCAAATAAAAATAAGTTCAGATTTAAAAAATGGAATCATTGGACAATAGTATCAGAAAATCATATTTTTAACATCGCTATAGTTGATTTGAATTATGTTTCAAATACATTTGCTTATTTATATGATTATAAAGAAAATACTTTTGAAGATATAAACTATTCTAAAATTATTAAAAAGAATGTTTTTTTATCTAAAACTACTGATGGCAGTTGTTATTTTTACAATAATGATATAGAGTTAAAAATGCATTTTTTAGATAAAAAATATAAAATTACTTTAAATAACGCTTCTATAAATGCCGATTTAGAAATTTTTCTTTATGATTTTGAATCTTTGAATGTAATTGTGCCTTTCAATAAAAGAGAATTTCAATTTACTGAAAAAAATGCGAGGCTTCCAGTAAATGGATATATAACTTCAAAATCTTCTCATGTTGAACTTGATGTGGCAGATTCGTATGCTTGCTTCGATTTTGGTCGAGGTGTATGGCCTTTTAATACTTATTGGAATTGGGCAACTTTTTCGGGTAATTCAAATGAAGGTTTAATTGGAATAAATTTAGGAGCAGGTTGGACTGATGGTAAAAAAACTAATGAAAATGCCTTTTTTTTAAATGATAAAGTGTATAAAATAAACGAAGATGTGAAATTTGATTATGATAAAAGTAATTTGTTGTCTAAATGGCATATAAAAACTAAATCTGGTGATGTTGATCTTGTTTTTCAACCTTTTTACAATGTTAGCAAAAAGAGAAGAAAAATTATAATAAAAACTCATTTAAATCAAGTTTTAGGGCAATTTTTTGGTAGGATTAAAGTTGAAGATAAAATAGTAGATATATCTAATATAAAAGGATGTGTTGAACAGCATGAAGCGAGATGGTGATAAAGAGTTAAGACCTTTAAGTATAGCGGCATTGTGTGTTTTTGAAGCGGTAAGATTTATAATCATTTTTGTTTATTATTTAGTGGGTGTTTACAGCGGTGAATCCTCATTAAGTTTCGGTCTTATATTTAATTTAATAATTTGGATTGTTTCAGTCGGTGGTATTATGGCTATGAAAAAATGGGGAGTTATTATTTATATAACGGTTCAAATATATTTTTTATATAATTCTATTATGCTTAATGATTTTAATTTTATTGCATATGTTATTCCGGCTATTTTGATTTATTTTATAGTTAAAAATTATAAAAAGATGAAATAAAAAAACACTACCAACAGGTAGTGTTTTATTTTATCAATCTTACTCCATCAGATATTGTTGTATCATAAAATTCAGCATTTATTCCAGTTTTTTCAAAATATTTTTTTCCAACATATTCTTTAAATTCAGCGATTTTTTCTTTTTCAACAATAGCGATACCACAACCTCCAAAACCTGCACCGGTCATTCTTGCACCTATACAACCTTCAAATTCTAATGATGAACCAATTAAATCATCTAATTCTTTTCCTGTAACTTCATAATCTTCTTTTAAAGATTTATGGGATAATGTAAGAAGATTTCCGAATTCTTTGATTTCATTATTTTTTAAAAGATCAATAGATTTCAAAACTCTTAAATTTTCAGATACGGCATGAGTAGCTCTTTTTTTAAGTATAGTATCTTTTATTAATTCTAAATCAGTATATTCAGCTTCACAAAGATTGCTTATTTCTTTTTTTTCTTTAATTATTTTCAAAGCTTCATCGCATTCTTTTCTTCTTTCATTATATTTTGAAGAAGATAATTCTCTATTTTTATTACTGTTCATAATTATGAGTTTATAATTTTCAAGGTTTATGGGAACATATTCAAATTCTAGGTTTTTAGTGTTTAATAAAATCGCATTATCTTTTTTTCCAAAAGTTATTGAAAATTGATCCATTATTCCTGAATTAACTCCTATAAAATCATTTTCTACAAATTTTCCAAGTAAAGAAATATATTTTTTATCAATTTCTTCAGTATTTTTGAGGTCTAAATATCTAAAAATATAAGCTAATAACACTTCAAGAGAAGCGGATGAAGAAAGCCCTGCACCTATAGGTAAATCACTTATAATAAAAATATCGCATCCTTTTACAGGTAATCCGTCTTTCAATAAAGTTTTAATAACCCCCATAGGGAAATTGGCCCAGCTATGTTTTTTATCGTAATATATCCATTCTTTCGTGTCGATAGTAATTTTTTTATCAAATTCATTAGATTTTATGCATACTAAATCATCATCTCTTTCTCTTACAGCTGCATGAAGACCTATTGACAATGCTGCAGGAAAAACGTATCCTCCATTGTAGTCAATGTGTTCTCCTATAAGGTTAACTCTTCCTGGAGAAAAAAATTCATACACATATTTATTGCTCTGACCAAAATAATCGAGAAAATAATCCATTATTTTCATTTTAATCACCTCACTGAATTTTTAAAATCGAGGATAGCCTTTTTTAAAATGGGAGCTGTTTCTTCAACGGCTAAAGTGTTAGCAGCTGCCCAAGCGCCCATTTCGCTTGAAGCATACCATTTGATTTTATCTTTATCTCTTAATGGTGGATAAAATTCTATATGAAAATGGTAATAATTATTTGAATCATTATATTCTTCAGAGTTAACTGGTGTTTGATGTATGCACATCATATAAGGGAAAAGTCTGTCAAATATTTTATCAAAGCCACCTGTGAGATTTTTTAAAGTTTCCGCGAGATCCCATTTTTCTTTATCGGTAAATTGCGTGAAATTACCTTTGTGATTTTTGTTTACTATAAATGCACCAAAAGGATAATCAGTAAAAAAAGGTATATAAGTTAAAAAACTGTCATTCTCATAAACAATTCTTTCTTTAAAATTTTCCTCTTCTTTATTCATATCACAAAATAAACAGCTTTTATTTTCTTCATAATATTCTTTACAATTATCTAATTCTAATTTTATTTTTAAAGGAATCCACGAGTATGCGTAAAGTTGTCCATGGGGATGTGGCATCGTTACTCCAACTTCTTCGCCTCTATTTTCAAATGGAAATATATATTTTATATTTGAGTCTTTAGATAATTCAGAAAATCTTTCTTCCCATAGTTTTACGAGTTTATATATATGCTCTAAAGAAAGCTCTGGTAAAGTTTTATTATGTTCTGGAGAATATAAAATTACTTCACATTTACCGTAATTTTCAGCACTTTTATATAAATCAGTATCTTTAAGGTCAGGGATATCTGGATTTTGTTTTAAAGTGGGAAAATCATTGTCGTATTTAAAAACGTCATAATTTTCTGGTACTTTTTTACCTTCGCCCGGACAAAACGCACACCAATCTTTTGGAAGATGCGGTCTTTTTTGTCTATTGCTTGCCACCATTGTATAAGTTTTTAATAAAGGGTTCCATCTAAGTTCAGCCATTATTATTAGCTCCTTTTACAGTAGAATTTCTAACAACAAGTTCAACATCAAGAATTTGTTCTTCTGCATCAAATATTTTTTCGTCTAGTATTTTCATCATTAGAGCAAACGCATCTTCTCCAAGTTTTTCTTTTTGAACTTTTATTGTAGAAAGTGAAGGAGTAATTAATGTTGAAAATTTTATATCATCAAATCCAACAACCTTTATTTTTTCAGGAATTTTCACTTTTTCTTCATTTAATGCTTTTATTACACCATATGCCAACAAATCATTATAGCAAAATATTCCATCTATATCTTTATTTTCTTTTAAAAGTTTTTTACAGTTTTTATAACCTTCTTCAACGTGATTACCAATATGAATATTTTTACAAAAAATAATATTTTTTTCATTATATTTTAAATCATATTTATTTAGAGCTTGAATAAATCCGTTTATTCTTGCTTTTGAAGCGGTGTTATATATATTATCAGTAATCATAAAAATATTTTTACAATTATTTTTGATTAAATGTTCTGTAGCTAAAAAACCACCTTTGGAATCATCATTGTAAATTTCGCAAACTTTCCAACCTTCAATTTTTCTTCCAACTATAACAATGGGGAAGTTTTCTTTTACAAGTTGGTTTATGTCGTTATATTTTTGTTGCATTGGGAACATTAAAATTCCGTCAACACGCCTTTCTAAAAGTGTAGAAACGGCTTTTTCTTCATTGTTATATTGTCCCTCTGAATTCATCATTATTATTTGAAATGAAGACTCTTCTGCTTTTCTTTCGATTCCTTTGTAAACTTCAGAAAAGAAAGGGTTGGAACTATCTGGGGTTATTACTCCTATTATCTTACTTTTTTCTCCTCGTAAAAGAGTAGCGTGAGTATTTCTAACATACCCTAATTTTTTTGCAATATTTTCAATTTTTTGTTTAGTTTCTTTTTTTATGTCGTGTTTATTATTCAAAGCTCTAGAAACAGTATTAATTGAAACATTTGCTTCTTTTGCGATATCTCTAATAGTGACATATTTGTTTTTTTTCAATTTTAACCCACCTCACTTGCGGTAACGTTCACATAGCTATATTATATTGTATAATATATTCTTTAAATTAAAAAGGCCGAGTTATTAAAAAAACGATTAATTTAAGTAATTTATATTTGTTTAGCCTTTAATATTATTTTCCTATTTACTTTTCTATATAATTTGGTTTGTTTGAAAAGTTATATATGAAAAGCAAAAAATGTTTAAAAAACTGCCCACCCCGTCAATCTTCGATTGCCACCCCTCAAGAGGGGAATTAAATCAAATTTAGTTGGTCAGGAAAAAAATGTTTAAACCTTTAAATAGAGATCTTTTAGACAGTTTTTTATTATAATGCTTTGAGGGTAAATATGGATTTTAAAGTTGGTCAGCAGACAGTTGATCAGGTAAAAAAACGTATAAATGTTTAATCGGTTAAGTTTTTAAAATGATGTTTTTGGCAGTTTTTTATATTATAATGCTTTGAGGGTAAATATGGATGAAATAAAGTAGCGAGCAATTGAGAATTTTCGTCAAAAAAAC
>CAYZNB010000066.1:0-15628 GCA_964478535.1 uncultured Thermotogaceae bacterium | reverse complement strand
TAGCAAACTCGCTACGCTCAAACATGCTATTTTCTGACGCATTTTTTGATTCGCTTAATTGTTTTTTTGACGAAAATTCTCAATTGTTCGCTACTTTATTTCATCCATATTTACAGTCAAAGCATTATAATAAAAAACTGTCAAAAATATCGTTTCTCTTTTCAATGTTTTAAACGCTTTTCCATTTAACCAATTAAACATTATTTGTTTTTCCTTACTATTTTTCATAGAAGCATTTTTTTATATTGACAATTAAATTTTTTTATGTTATAATAAATTGTATGCAATTTAATTTTATAAAATTAAAAGAGGTGAAAAAATGAATATTTATGATTTTAGTGCAAAAGATAATTTAGGTTTTCAAAAAAGTATAAGCGATTACAAAGGAAAAGTTTTATTAATTGTTAATACTGCAAGTAATTGTGGGTTCACTCCTCAATACAAAGAATTGCAGGAATTGTATGAGAAATATAAAGAAAAAGACTTTGAAGTTTTAGCTTTTCCTTGTAATCAATTTGGAAATCAAGAACAAGGAGATAACGAATCTATAAGAAGTTTTTGTAAGTTAAATTACAATATTTCTTTTAAAATTTTCGATAAAGTTGAAGTAAATGGAGTTAACACACACCCTGTATTTAAATATCTAAAATCAAATGTGAAAGGTATTTTAAATACAGAAGATATAAAATGGAATTTCACAAAATTTTTAGTAGATAAAAATGGAGAAGTAGTGAAAAGATATGCTCCTATAAAAAAACCTTTAAGTATATCAAAAGATATAGAAAAGTTGATGAGTTAATATGGAAGAACATTTAAAACTTGAAAATCAATTGTGTTTTTCTATTTATAGTGTTTCCAGATTTATTAATAGAATATATAGTCCTTATTTAAATAAATTTGATCTAACTTATTTGCAATACATTGTGATGTTAGTTTTATGGGAAAATAAAAAAATTGAATTAAAAGAATTGGGAGAAATTCTTTTTTTGGATTCAGGAACCTTAAGTCCTTTAATAAAGAAATTAGAAAAAAAAGAACTAATTTTAAAAAAACGAAATGAGAATGATGAAAGAATAGTAGAAATATTTCTTACTGAAAAAGGCGCAAATTTAAAAGAAGAAATAAAAGATATTCCGTTAAAAATTTTCGAAAAATCGAATCTTTCTTTAGAAGAATACACTGAAATAAAAAAAAGTATGGATAATTTTATTCAAAAATATTTAAAAAACAACTATTCTTAAATAGAATAGTTGTTTTTTAATTTATATTCTTTTATTACTTCTTCATAAAGATTAGCCATTTCAATTACTTTTAATTTTGTAGAAAAATTTTTTTCTACAAAATTAACGCCTTTCTTTTTTAAATATTCATAATTTTCATTATTGATTATTAATTTTTCTATTTCTTCAACAAACTTATCTTTTTTTAATTCCTCAATCATTATTCCGCCGTTATCCGGAATTGAAAGCAAATCATAAACTCCCATTTTACCTAAAGCAACTACAGGAGTTCCGGCAGCCATTGATTCAAGAACTACAAGACCTTGTGTTTCGGTAAATGAAGCAAAAATAAACATATATGCCTGTTTATAAATATCAATTACTTTTTCTCTATCTAATGCACCTGTAAATATTATTTTATCTTCTAGATTCAATTTTTTTACAAGTGATTTCAAATTTTCTCTGTCTTTACCATCACCAACAATTAAAAATTTAAAGTTGCTATATTTTTTTTGAATTTCATCATATACTTTAATTAAGAAGTCTATATTTTTTTCTTTTGATACTCTTCCAACAAATAGAAAAAACTTTTCATCGTTACTTATGTTATAATGTTCTCTAACGTTAAAAGAAATCTCATTTTGAAAAGATTCTACGTCTATTCCTGTTGGTATAACTTTTATGTGTGTTGAAGGAACACCATAACTTTCAAGAACTTCTTTAATATTATCAGTAGGAGCTATTACCTTATTTACCGATAAACACCATTTTTTAATCATTTCTTGAGTTTTCTCAAGTGAAGGTCTAATGAGCTTTGGGACGTAATGAGTATAGTGCTCAAACATCGTATGATGTGTTCCAACATGAGGAATTTTTAATATTTTAGAAGCCAACTTAGCGTAAATTCCCATAGAAAAAGGATCGTGAGAATGGATAACATCGAGGTTCAATTTTTTTATTTTTATCAAATTAGGCGAAATTGGAATTGCAAGTCTTAAATTTTTATCTAAAAAATATCTTAATGAAGGCGATTCATAAATATGGTTATCATCTCTTTTTTGCTTTTTGTCATATTTTGGAATAAATAAATATACGTTATGACCCAATTCTTCCAAATATTTTTTATATAAGCTAATTGCTGTAGCTTGTCCATTTCTTTCAGGATAATAAGTATCAGAAAACATTCCTATATTCATATTTCACCTCTGTATTTAATTTTCTTTTTAAGAAACTAAATAAATTATATACTATTTTTTTTCAATAGTAAAGAGAAATAGTATATTAAATATTTAATTTAATATACTATTTTTATAAAGAATCTCATCCCAATTTCTTTTTTCAACAGTTTTGAGATTTTTATAATTCATAAACTTTTTTTTAGAAAAAAACATATTTTTAACTCCTTTTACTTAATTCTTTATCTGATATAAGTATACAATTTAATTATAAAAAATAAAAATAAATTCCGATAACACGTATCATTATCGGAATGAAAAGCAAAATATTAGAATTAATTGAATTTTGCAAAAGCTACAACTTCTCCTTTATCGCAAGAAATAAATCCTAATTTTTCGTAAAACAATCTTGTTTCTTCAACAT
This sequence comes from uncultured Thermotogaceae bacterium, assembly GCA_964478535.1. Classification (GTDB taxonomy): domain Bacteria; phylum Thermotogota; class Thermotogae; order Petrotogales; family Petrotogaceae; genus CAYZNB01. The sequence continues at coordinate 12,809 of CAYZNB010000066.1, read as the reverse complement.
CATCTGTTAAAAGAACTTTTTGACGAACGTTACTAAATTTTGATAACACAAGTTTTATTAATTCGCTTCCAATACCTTTTCTTTGATAATCCTTTAAAATTAAAATATCCTGAATATAAACTATAGTATAACCATCTCCAACAACTCTTACAAGGCCTACTAGATTTTCCTCGTCCCAAGCAGATATTAATATAAGCGAATTATTTAATGCTTTTATAAGATTCGAAATATCCTTTGTATAATTATACCAACCAGCATCTTCGTATAATTTTTTAATAAATTCAGAAGAAATTTTTTTATTAATCGAGTACGTAATCTTTTTCATAAATCACCTCTATTTTTATTTTTATTAATTATATCTAAAAACCTTAAAAAAATCATAAGAAAAAAATCATAAAAAGTTTGCAAATTTTAATTATTTATGGTAAAATCTATAGTAAGAGTGTTAATTTAATATTACTAAATTGAATTTTTAACTTATTTTATTTAAAATAAGATTCCACATCTTAAAAGGGGGTAAGTATATGAAAAAGTTTTTTGTGTTATTATTTGCTATTTTGTTAACAGTTTCTATGTTTTCTCAAGTACCCAATCCCGACAGATTTTTCTACGCAACATTCGGGGATGCTGATACTCTAGATCCACATGAAGCTTATGATACTTCAAGCAACGAAATTCTTTACAACCTTTATGACAACTTAATCAGGTATGACGGCGAAAGAATTGACGCGTTTTTACCAATGTTATCTACAGCTGTTCCAACAGAAGATAACGGATACATAAGAAATGATGGAAGAACATACGTTTTTCCTATAAGACAAGGTGTAAAATTCCATAACGGAGCTACTTTAACTCCACAAGACGTTGAATATACTTTCAAAAGAGCTATTATTCACTCTTCACCATCAGGCCCTATTTCTTATATGTTAATTCCAAAATTCTTAGGTGTTCAAGATATTACAGATAAAGCTGCCGAATATGTAGGAGTTAGTTGGGCAGACATGATTGATGCTGATGGAGATGCAAAACCTGAATATAGAGAAAGATTAATTAATTTTTATAATGACGTTATTGATCCATTAGTTATAGTTGAAGGTAATGAAGTACATTTGAATATTCAAGATCCTTCAGCTTCTTTCTTATTCATTCTTGCTCACGGTGGAAGTTGGGCATCAATTTTAAATAAAGACTGGATGATAAAAGAAGGAAATTGGGATGGAAAAGCTGACGGATGGTGGAAATATTATTATCCACAAAAAGAAGAATCTCCTCTTTTCGAAAAAGCTATGGGTACAGGACCATTCAAACTTGTTGACTGGAATAAAGCACAGCAAAGATTTGAACTCGAAAGATTTGATGATTATTGGAGAGGCCCAGCAAAACTTAAAACTGTTATAAGACAAGGTATAGATGAATGGGCAACAAGAAGAACTATGCTTGAAAGAGGCGAAGCAGATATAATTATGGAAATTGCTATGTATATGGATCAAATGGAAGGTAGAGAAAACGAAGGTATTAAAGTATTAAAAGGCCTTGGAGATTTAACTTCTATAGTATTGAATATGACTTGGGAAGTCAAAGCAGATTCAAGATATATTTTCAGTGGAAGATTAGATGGACAGGGAGTACCACCTGATTTCTTCACTGATAAAAATGTTAGACTTGCATTTCAACATCTTATAAATTATGAAGCGATAATTAACGATGTATTAAATGGCAACGGAATGAGAATGGCTACAACATTAGCAAAACCTTTATTAGGTTATTCAGAAGAAATAGCTTATCCAGAATTCAATCTCAAAATTGCAGAAAATTATTTTAGAAGAGCTTACAGAGGCAGATTATGGGATACTGGATTTAAAATTGGTGTTCTTTACAACATAGGTAACGATATAAGAAGAACTGTTGCAGAAATGGTTAGAGATAATCTTGCTAGAATTAATCCAAGATTCCAAGCTGAAGTAATAGGGTTACAATGGGCTGCATATCTTGATGCAAGAAACAATAAAGAAATGCCTGTTTATGCTTTAGGATGGGCTGCTGATTATCCTGATCCAACTAATTTTATTAATGTATATTATTCAAGCGAAGGATATTATGGTGTTGCTTATGGAGACAGTTATAAAGTATTCTCAAATCAACCTCAACCTTTCTTCGGAGGAGCCTCTCTTGATGCTTATATAAATTTAGCAGCAAAAGAACTTGATCAAGATAAAAGAGCCGAAATGTATGAAAGAATTCAACAATTTGTTGTAGGGGAAGCAATAGCTATTCCTTTATACCAGCCAACAAGCGTTAGATTTATGAGAGATTGGGTACAAAATTTTATCTTTAATCCTATTAGACCTGGTTATGATTTCTGGGAACTTTACAAAGAATAATATATTTATTTTAAGAGGAGAAGGCTTTTGCTCTTCTCCTTTTTAATGTAAATAGTATTTGGAGGTGTTTGTTATTGATAACCTATATTGTTAGAAGATTGTTAATGATACCTTTATTATTATTAGCAATTTCTCTTGTAGTATTTTCAATGGGACAGCTTTTAGGTCCTGATTTATTAGTATCAGCATATATAAATCCTAATGTTGCAGAAAGAATGACAGCCGAACAACTTAATTCATTAAAAGAAAAATATGGATTAAATGACCCTATGCCTGTGAGATACGCAAAATGGTTGAGCAATACTTTAAAAGGAGATTTGGGTTGGTCACAGGTTGGCAAAGAACCTGTTTTGGATGCTATATTGAACAGATTACCTTATTCGATTGAAATTGCATTATGGGCCTTATTCCCTATTATAGGATTTTCTATTTGGATGGGGGTTAAAGCTGCTGTAAAACATAATACCTTTTTTGACCATTTTATAAGAGTTTTCACTTTAATAGGATGGTCCTTTCCAGATTTTGTATTTGGTATTTTTATTTTACTATTTTTTTATGGCGTCTTAGGTTGGTTTCCTCCTGGAGTTATAAGTGTTGAAGGTTTTCAAATAATGCGTTCTCCAGAATTCACAAATTATACTGGAATGATTACAATAGATGCTATTTTCAACTGGAGATGGGATATATTTATTGATGGTTTAAGACATCTTATTGCACCTATATTGACAATTTCATATTTATGGTGGGCATATTTATTAAGAATAACAAGAGCTTCTATGCTTGAAGTAATGAGAAAAGACTATGTTAGAACTGCAAGAGCTAAAGGGGTTTCAGAGAAAAATGTTGTTCATAAACATGCAAAAAGAAACGCATTAATTCCTGTCGTTACTGTATCTGGACAATTTATAATAGGGCTAATTATGGGAGTTATTATAGTTGAAACTGTATTTAATAGACCAGGGTTTGGAAGATTGACAGCAAATGCTGCTCAAACACTTGATTATTCAACAGTTATGGGATCTCTTTTATTCACTTCTATTATTATGATAGTTGGAAATTTAATAGTTGATGTGACATATGCATTAATAGATCCAAGAATAAGGTTAGAGTGAGGTGATTATAAGTGAATAAAGAGGAAATAAAAAGAGCTCTCAGAAAAATTGTTAAAAATCCCACTGCGATGCTAGGTTTTGTTTTGTTGATAATATTTATTATAGTTGCGATTCTTGCACCGATAATTGCTCCTCCAGATTATCCTATAGAATCTAATTTGAAAGAAGTAGAAGACGCTTTAGACGATTTTGATTTATCAAAAAAAACAGATATTCTTTTCTATTTTAATAATTATTTAAATAGCGAATATCAATTTATTATGATGGATTATCCTGATTTGATGGAATTAAAGGACACTTTGACAAAATATGAAAAAAACGAAGTTAGTTTTGATGAATTATATTTTTTAACTTCAGAATTAGCAAGCTATTATATAATCGACAGATATTATTTAAACAGATTAACAGAAAATGTTAATAGTGCTTTAAAAGAATTGAAGAGAGAAATTTCAAGACAGGAAAATATTTATAAAGAAGCAATAAGAATAAAAACAGAAATAGAAAAATTGGAAAATACTTCTGATAATAATTTTAAAAAACAAGCCGAAACACTTCACAAAAATATTTATAAGAGTTACATAAAAAAAATAAATTATGATCCTTATATTATGAGAAAAGTTACTAATCGAAATGAGCCTCAGCCACCTTCATCAGAATACAAATTTGGAGTAAGCGGAGGAAGAGATATTTTTTATGGAGTTATTTGGGGAACAAGAACAGGTTTTAAAATTGGTTTAATAGTTGTATTAATATCTTCCAGTGTAGGGATATTTTTAGGTTCAATTGCTGCTTATTTTGGTGGAATCGTCGATGAAATTATTATGAGAATTACAGATATATTTTTATCAATTCCTTTCTTTTTAGGAGCAATGGTTATCACAACAATTTTAGGAACTGGTCTTGATAAAGTAATGATTTCTATGACTGTTCTTGGTTGGATGATAACTGCAAGACTTATTCGCGGAAATATTTTACAAACTAAAAATGAACAATACGTTTTGGCAGCAAAAGCAATTGGAGTTTCTGATTGGAAAATAATAATTATGCATATTTTACCTAACACCATTTTCCCAGTAATTATACAAGCTTCAATGAGAATAGGCGGACTTGTAATAACTGCTGCTGCTCTAAGCTTTTTAGGGTTAGGATCACCTCAAGGATATGCCGATTGGGGTTCTATTCTTTCTTATTCAAGAGATTGGATGTCTCCAGAAAATTGGTATATCATCGTAATTCCAGGTGTAGCAATGATTCTTTTTGTTTTAGCTTGGAATCTTGTAGGAGATTCTTTAAGAGACATTTTTGACCCTAAAATGAGGATGTAATGGAGGGATACTGTGGACAAAAATAATAAATTACTTGTTGTAGAAAATTTGAAAACACATTTTAAAACTGAAGATGGCGAAGTTAAAGCTGTTAATGGATTGAGTTTTGAACTTGATTACGGAGAAACACTTTCAATTGTTGGTGAATCTGGTTCAGGAAAATCTGTAACAGTATTGAGCTTAATGAGATTATTAGATGAAAATGGCTATATAGCGGATGGAAAATTGATTTATAAAGGTGAAGATTTAAAAAACCTTCCAGATAATAAAATGCGTAAAATTAGAGGAAAAGAAATAGCTATGATTTTTCAAGAGCCAATGACAGCACTAAATCCTCTTTTTACTATTGGCTTTCAAATAATGGAACCTATAAAAATTCATTTAAATAAAAAAGATAAAGAAGCCAAACAAATGGCTATAGGTTTATTAAAAAAAGTTGGAATTCCAGAACCTGAAAAGCGTGTAGATCAATACCCACACGAATTATCAGGCGGGATGAGACAAAGAGCTATGATAGCGATGGCACTTTCATGTAATCCAAAAATATTAATTGCAGATGAACCAACTACAGCACTTGATGTTACAATACAAGCTCAAATTCTTGAATTAATTAAAGAATTACAAAAAGAATACGGAATGGCTGTAATATTTATTACCCATGATCTTGGGGTAGTCGCAGAAGTTTCTGATAGAGCAGTTGTAATGTATGGCGGAGAAGTTTTTGAGCAGGGCAACATTATAGAAATATTTAAAAAACCTAAAAACCCTTATACTTGGGGATTGATGAATTCTATTCCAAGACTTGATTTAGAAAAGGAAAGACTTTGGGCGATTCCTGGATCTGTTCCAAGCGCCGCGAAATTTCCTAAAGGTTGTAAGTTCTCAAATAGATGTTTTTTGAAAGATGACAAATGTATCAACGATCATCCAGAATTAATTGAAGTTGAAAAAAATCATTTATCAAGATGTTTTAAAATTAAAGAATTAGAAAACGAGATAATTAAAGTAAGGTCTGGTGATTCTTTATGAAAAAAGGAACAACTTTATTAAAGGTAGATAATTTAAAAAAATATTTTCCTGTAAGGGCAGGTATATTTAAAAGAGTTGTAAATCATTTAAAAGCTGTTGATGATATATCTTTTGAGGTAAAATACGGTGAAACTCTGGGTGTGGTTGGAGAGTCTGGTTGTGGGAAAAGTACTGCAGGAATGAGTATTTTAAGATTATATGAACCCACATCTGGAAGAATTACTTTAAAAGGCGTGGATACTACACCTTTATTTATGAATTTTTTTCAAACAAATAATTATATTAAAGAATTTTATGTAAAAAGATATACTGATTTGCTATCTGAATTAGCAAATAAAGATAAAGTTATTTCTTCCTTAAATGATACCCTTGATGAAAAAATGGCAGAAATTTATTTTTCTAAAGGTATTAATGGTTTAAAAGAAGAATTAACTTCAAAGCTTCAATCAAAAAGAAAAATGTTTAGAAAAGAAACACAAATAATATTTCAAGACCCATATTCTTCTTTAAATCCAAGAATGAGGATAAGAAATATTATAGGAGAAGGCATCAAAACTCATAATATAGCTTCGGGAAAAGATATAGATAATCTTGTAGCCGATTTAATGGCTAAAGTAGGTCTATCTAAAGACTATATTTACAGATACCCTCATCAATTTTCAGGCGGACAAAGACAACGTATAGGTATTGCTAGAGCATTAGCTGTAAATCCTAAATTGATAGTCGCTGATGAAGCTGTATCTGCGCTTGATGTTTCTGTGCAATCTCAAGTAATTAATCTTTTAGATGATTTAAAAAAAGAATTTGATTTAACTTATATTTTTATAGCTCATGATCTTGCAGTAATTAAACATATAAGTGATAGAATTGCTGTAATGTATTTAGGAAAAATAGTAGAATTAACAGACAAACAATCGTTGTTTAAAAAACCTCAACATCCTTATACGGTATCTTTAATGTCAGCTATTCCTGTACCAGATCCTGAAAACAAATCAAAGAGAATAATTTTAAAAGGCGATGTTCCAAGCCCTTTAAATATACCTTCAGGATGTAGTTTTCATCCAAGATGTCCTATTGCCAAAGATATTTGCAAAAAAGAATCACCTCAATTAAAAGAAGTTAGTTCTGGACATTTTTCTTCATGTCATTATTCAGGTGAATTTAAATATTAAAAAAGAGGCTTTAAGCCTCTTTTTTTTATTTTCTTGCAGTATATGTAGTATGTAATAAATGATGTGCTTTTTCACTATTGGGTTCTCCAAGAAACTCTTTATATAATAATTTTACAGAAGGATTTTCGTGAGATTTTCTATATTTACTCATCATATCTATATCATAAATAGAAGTCATTCTTTCAATTACAGTATCCTCATTAGTCGGAATCGGTTGCCCTCCTCCTCCAATACATCCTCCTGGACATGCCATAAATTCAATAAAATGATACTCTTTTTCTTTTTTCTTTATCATTTCTAAAACTTTTTTAGCATTTCCAAGTCCATTAACCACTGCTACTTTTATTTCTTTATTTCCAATAGTAATTTCAGCTTCTTTAACTCCTATTATTCCTCTAACTTCATGAAAATCTAATTTTTCAAGATTATGACCAGTTAAAACTTCATAAGCAGTTCTCAAAGCCGCTTCCATAACTCCTCCAGTAGCTCCAAAAATTACCGCCGCACCTGAAGACTCTCCTAAAGGATCGTCATACATTTCAGGCGGAACTTCTCGTAAATTTATACCAGCCTGTTTAAACATTTTGCCTAACTCTCTTGTAGTTAAAACATAATCTACATCGCCTTTCATTTCAGGTCTTGATCTTTCAAACTTTTTTGCAACACATGGCATAACAGATACTACAACTATATTTTTAGGATCTATATTGTTCTTCTCAGCATAATATGATTTCACAATTGCCCCAAACATTTGCTGCGGAGATTTACAAGTAGATAAATTAGGAATAAATTCAGGATAATTATGCTCAAGAAATTTTATCCAACCTGGACTACACGAAGTAAATAAAGGTAAAACACCGTTGTTTTTTACTCTTCCAATAAACTCTGTTCCTTCTTCTAAAATAGTCAAATCAGCAGAAAAGTTAGTATCAAAAACTTTATCAAAACCGAGAAGCCTCAATCCAGCAACCATTTGCCCAGTTTCTATTTCTCCAGCATTAGCTCCAAATTCTTCTCCAATAGCTACTCTTACAGCGGGTGCTGTTTGAACTACAACATATTTTTCTTCATCTTCAATCGCTTTCCAAACTTGATCTATATGATAAACTTCATGTAATGCTCCTGTCGGACATTCTAAAATACATTGTCCACAATTCGTACAGTCAACATTTCCCATTCCTTTATCCAAAAATGTAGTTACATGAGTTTCAGGTCCTTTATTAGCAATAGTAAGTATATCTACCCCTTGAACTTCAGAACATTTTCTTACACATCTATTACAAACTATACATTTTTGAGGTTCTCTAACTATTGAAAAACTACTTTCATCTATAGGTTTAATTTGTTCTTCCATTGGATGTATTCTTAATTTATCTATACCTATTTCTGCAGCCACATTTCTTATTTCACAACTTGTAGCTCTTGAGCAGTTCAAACAATTAAGGTTACATGTAATACCGTGAGAAGCTATAATTAATTCCATAATCATTTTTCTAACTCTTCTTACTTTTTGTGAATGAGTAAAAATTTCCATATTATCTTCAATTTTAGTAACACAAGCCGGCATTAATGTCCTTCTATCTTTTACTTCAACTGAACATATTCTACAACTACCATAAGGTTGTAATTTTTGATTATAACAAAGAGTTGGAATTTTAATATGAGACCTTCTTGCAGCTTCAAAAATTGTTATATTATCTTCATAAGTATATTCTCTACCGTTAATTTTTATTTTCATGAATTAACCCTCCCATCATTAAATTTTTCAAGCACCGAGAGTATGAAATTAACTGAAGCTTGTCCAAATCCACATCTGGATGCATATCCTATCGTTTCTTTTATTTCAGTTATAATTTCAATCTGTTCAGAAGTCAAATCAGACATCAATTTATTATGATTGAGAAGGGCGTTTATATTTCTATTAGCTTCTCTACACGGAAAACAAGTTCCACATGTTTCATTCTTAAAGAAATTAGAAACATTCTTTATAATTTCAAAATAATTTCTTTTATTTGATACTACAATCATTCCTCCAGAACCTATGCCACTATTTAATTCCATTAAATTTTCATAAGTATAAGGAACATCTATTTCATCAGGTCCAAGAGCTTCAGTAGCCACTCCTCCAGGAATAACAAAACCTAACTCGCCATTTGATACTCCGCCAGCTAAGTCTTCAATAATATTTTTTATTGTAATTTTACCGAGTTCAACCTCATAAACTCCTGGTTGATTTACATCGCCACTTATTGAAACCAATTTAGTTCCTCTACTTTTTTCCGTCCCCATTTTCAAATAAGGGTTATCATCATATTTCATAATCTCTGCAGCTGCAGAAAGTGTTTCAACATTATTTACTATTGTAGGATAACCGTAAAGACCTTTTTCAATAGGTAAAGGAGGCTTAATCCTTGAACGACCTCTTTCTCCTTCTATTGAATTAATTAATGATGTTTCATCTCCACATACATAAGCTCCTGCTCCTCTTATTACTTTTAAATCAAAATTGAACTCTGTTCCTAAAATATTTCTTCCAAGAACATTTGATTTATATAAATCTTTTATTTTATTTTTAATAATTTTAATAGCTTTTTCATACTCTCCCCTTATATAAATATATCCATAATTTGATTTAACCGCATAAGCACATATAATTATTCCTTCAATAACTTTTTCAGGTAAATTTTCCATTAAAAATCTATCTTTAAAAGTTCCTGGTTCTCCTTCATCGGCATTACAAATCACAAATTTGATTTCATTATCTATAGAATTCGCATATTCCCATTTTATACCTGCCGGAAATCCTGCTCCTCCTCTACCTCTCAATCCACTTTCTTTTATTTTTTGCACAACATCTTCAGGAGAGCCTTTTAACGCATTTCTCAATCCTTTAAACGGATATTTATCTAAACCCAAATCATTTTTTAAAAATATTTTTTCCATTTTTTAATCCTCCTAATCTAAAGTTTTTAAAATATTTACGACTTTTTGAGGAGTCAAATATGTATAAAATTCACCATTTATAGTCATTACAGGGCCTTCTCCACAATGTCCTAAGCATTCCGCTACTTCTAAAGTAAATTTTTTATCTTCAGATGTATTTCCAGGAGTAACTTTAGTAAATTTAATAATTGCATCTATAACACTTTCAGATTCTGCTATTCTACAAGAAACACTATCACATACTTTTATAATATATTTTCCCGTAGGTTTTAAATGAAACATTGAATAAAAACTTATTACTCCATACAAATGTGCTTTTGGTATGTTTCTTCTTTGAGCTATCCTTACAATATCTTCTTCTGGAATATAACCGTAAGTCTCTCTTAATTCATGAAGCTCTTCAAGTAATTCTTTTTGAAAATATTTTTCCATTTTCTTCCCTCCAAGATAAAAGTAATTTTTGTTTACACTTTAATAAAAAAATAAGTTAATTTAATAACTATATATATTAAATTATACATATCTTTTGTTAAAATCAAGTTTCGAAACTATTGTTGTTTTGTGTTTTATTTCACTATATCACTTTCGTTTACTCTAAAAAAAGAAGAAGCCTTATTAATAAGGCTTCTTCTTTTTTTAGAGTAATTATTATTCAGAATCTTTTTCTTCTGTCTTATTCTCTTTTTCTTTAACAAGATAATCTGGCAATCCCATTCCAGCCATTTTGAAAAGATCTTGTAACGGAGGAACAGATTTCATCATTCCAGATAAGAAGTTTGCTGTTACAGGAGTTCCATTTCCAGAATTATTTCCTAAATTATCCCAAACAGTAACTTTATCAATTTTTATTCCTTTGATTGCTTCAACTTGTGTTTTTACTAACTCTGGAAGTTTATCTACTATCATAAGCATAACAGCTTTATCCGGATCATTTCCTGCTGATTGAACTAATTTTCCAAAACCTTCAGCTTGTTTTGAAAGTATTTCTTTCATACCTTTAGCTTCAGCATCCATTTTAGCAAATATAGCGTCAGCTTCTCCTCTTGCTTTTCTTCTAGTCATTTCAGCTTCAGCTTCGGCATCAATTTCCATTTTCTGTTTATCAATTTCTGCTTTTACAATTATGTCTGCTTCTTTAGTAGCTTTTTCTCTTTTTGCTCTCGCTACTTCCGCTTCTTCTTCAGCATGATATGCTTCTTGTAAAGCTTTTGCAGATTGAACTTTTTCAGCTGCTGTTGCTTTTCTTTCTGCTTCCGCTTGTTTTTCTCTTTTTTCAGCTTCTGAATTAGCAATAACTATAAGCGATTTATTTTCCCCTTCAACTGCTGTAGCATTCGCTTGAGCAACTTGTACTCTTTGATCTCTTAAAGCGTTTGCTTCACCTACTGAACCGTCTTTGTTTTTTTCTGCAACGCTTTTTTTCGCATCATTTACTGCTTTTGCTGCTGCTTCTTTCCCAAGTGCTTCTATATATCCTGATTCATCATTTATATCTGTAACATTAACATTTATAAGGCGTAACCCTATTTTTTGTAATTCTGCTTCAACATTTGAAGTTACATTCTCTAAGAATTTATCTCTGTCTGTATTAATTTCTTCTATATCCATAGTTGCAATTACAAGTCTGAGTTGACCGAAAATTATATCTTTTGCTAAATCTTGAATTTCATTTAAAGGCAATCCTAAAAGTCTTTCCGCAGCATTTTGCATTGTTCCACCTTCTGTAGAAATACCTACTGTAAATCTTGATGGAACGTCTACTCTTATATTTTGTTTACTTAGAGCATTTGTTAAGTTCACTTCAATTGATATAGGAGTAAGATCCAAATATTTGTAGTCTTGTATTACTGGCCAAATAAAAGCCGCTCCTCCATGAATACATCTTGCTGATAATGTTCCGCCTTCTGTATTTTTACCAACTTTTCCATAAACAACAAGTATTTTGTCTGAAGGACATTTTTTATACCTCGTAAATAATGCTGCAATAGTACCAAAAATTATAACTACAATTACTGTTACAAGAATTACTGCATATAAGCCCATTATTTATTTTCCCCCTTTTTAATTTTTTCAACTATTACTGTATTATTATTAAATACTTCAACCACTTTTACCATAGATCCTGTTGGTATTCTTTCGCCTTTTGTCATAGCTTGAATTTCTTTTAATGAACCTTGAAAGGTTATATGAATTTTTCCAGAACCATTTTCATCTTCTGGAATAGGGATGTAAGTTTTTGCGGTTAACCCCACAGCGTTTTTTAAATCCATAGTACCACTTTGCTCAAAACTTTTTATAAAATAAAAAAGCGCTGCAACAATAAACATCACAACAATACCTAATACAGCAGCAATAATAACTGTAGTAACTTCTTTAAAGTTAAGGCTGTAAAAAGTTATTCCAGACCATCCAAAAACAGTTAAAAAAGTTATAAAATTCTTAATAGTGAAAATCGGAAATCCAGAATCAACATCGATATCCCCACCATCAGAATCAGAATCACCCATTCCTGAAAAGGTTAATATTAATTGGAGCACAAACAAAACTGTAAAAGGAATGGCGATAAACCAAAAAAATTTTTCAAAAGCAACCATGTTGCTCCACCATTCTGCCAAAAAACTCACCCCCTGTGTTAATAAAATTTTTATAGAAAAACATTTTTGCTTTACGTTTTTTGCTTTTAATGTAGTGTAACAGCCACGCGTTTTCTGCACGGCGTTACAGCACTTATGACAATGTCAATATTTTATAATTGATTAGGAAAAACATTTTTGCTTTGCCGATTTTTTTGTTTTTAATGTAGTGTAACAGCCACGCCGAACTTTGCACGGCGTTACAGCACTTATG
>CAYZNB010000065.1:0-15885 GCA_964478535.1 uncultured Thermotogaceae bacterium | reverse complement strand
TTTTTAGATTATGTATAAATTTCAATAACTTTTTCAAAAACCAACTATCAATCAATAATTTTTACTCACACTTTTTTACATAGATCCTTTAAAAGTTTAAGTCGGTTAGGAAAATCAAATAATGTTTAATTGGTTAAGCGTTTAAATAATGAAAAGTGGCAAGTGACACAATTTTTTTATTATAATGCTTTGACTGTAAATATGGATAATTTAAAGTAGCGAGCAATTGAGAATTTTCGTCAAAAAAACAATTGAGCGTTTGTTTTTTAGAAAATTTGATCTTGTTCGCGTTTATTTTATCTTTATTTACTTCTTCATTATTATAAGCTTTTACGAAAACCTGTCCACCCCGTCAACCTTCGGCTGCCACCCCTCAAGAGGGGAATTAATTACTAATGCTTGTTTTAGCGTTTTTCCCAACCAATTTTCTACTGACCAATGTTGTCATAAGTGCTGTAACGCCGTGCAAAAAAGAGACCACTGAAAAAGTCAAAATTTGATTTTTTGCTATACTTTATAATGTGTTTTTTGTTTGGTGCAATCTATATGTTGTATATAAAAATTTGAAAATCGGACTTTTTCAGTGGCCTCGCAAAAAACGCGTGGCTGTTACACTACATTAAAAGCATAAAACATTAAATACCGCAAATTCTTTTAATGAAATTTCATTTCAATTCATCTCTTTTCTTACTTTTTGATTCTCATTCTTTTTTCTTATCAAGTTGTAACATTCGTTTTTTCGTATAAAAAAACCTAAAATCCTTTTTTTATAAGCATAATAAAATTTCATTTCCTACTTTTTTTATCAACTTATATAGATTCCATTCAAAGAATTTAAAGATAAAGGTTACAATTAAATGGTATTATATTGATGAAATAAAGTTTTAGATTTAAGTAATAATTTGAGAAAAAAAACACATTTAAATACTATCTTTGAAAGGAGGGCATAATCGTGCCAGAAAAATATTTTGAAGTAAGATGGCATGGAAGAGCTGGCCAAGGTGCAAAAAGCGCATCTCAATTTTTAGCCGAAGCTGCTCTTGACGCTGGAAAATTTTCAACTTCATTCCCTGAATACGGTGCTGAAAGATCTGGAGCGCCAATGAAGGCATTTAACAGAATTTCAGATGTTCCTGTAAGAGTACGAAGCAATGTTCAAACACCTGATGTTACAGTAGTTATTGATGATACTTTATTAGGAAATCCAGATATAACTTTAGGAATGAAAGAAGATTCAGTTTTAATAGTCAACACAGTAAAATCTTTAGAAAAAGTTAGAGAGATTACTGGTTTCAAAGGTAAATTGGCTGTAATTGCAGCTACAGATATTGCTATGGAACAAATTCATAAGAATATTCCAAATACTGTTATGGTAGGAACAATTGTAAGGGTTACAAACATAGTTCCGCTTGATATAGTTAAAACGAAAGTAGAAGATGCTTTCACTGGAAAATTCTCAAACGATCTTGTAGAAGCGAACTTAAAAGCTGTTGAAAGAGGATTTGAGGAGGTGACTATCGATGGCTGATTTAAAAGGTTGGAAAGAAGTTCCTATAGGAGGAGTTGTTGATACACCGGCTTCATCAAGATCTTATGCCACTGGAGCATGGAGAGTAACAAGACCCATTCTTGATGAAAACAAATGTATTAACTGTATGCAATGTTGGTTATACTGCCCTGATATGGCTATTTCCGGAAAAATTGCTGATGGAAAAACAAAAATGATTGGTATTGACCTTAAATATTGTAAAGGCTGTGGAACTTGTGCAGTTGTGTGTCCTGTTAAAGCTATTGATATGAAACCTGAAAACGAATTTTTGAAGTAAAGGAGGGGTAATAATTATGCCTAATAGAGTTTCTTTAACTGGAGCAGCGGCAGTTTCTCAGGCCATGAGACAGATTAATCCTGATGTTGTAGCCGCTTACCCAATAACACCTCAAACACCTGTTGTTGAATATTATGCACAATATGTGGCTGATGGTTTAGTTGATACATGTATGATACCTGTCGAATCAGAACATTCTGCTATGAGTGCCGTAGTTGGTTCTGCAGCTGCCGGAGCAAGAACAATGACAGCTACGGCTGCTAATGGACTTGCATTAATGGTTGAAATAGTATATATTGCTGCATCTTATAGACTTCCAATAGTAATGCCTATAGTTAATAGAGCTTTATCTGGACCAATCAACATTCACTGTGATCATTCAGATGCAATGTTAGTTAGAGATTCTGGATGGATTCAACTTATGGCTGAAGATCATCAAGAAGCTTATGATATGACTATAATGGCTACAAAAATTGCTGAACATGAAGATGTGCTATTACCTGTAATGGTTAACTTCGACGGATTTATCACTTCACACGGAGTAGATGTTTTCGAAATGTTGGATGACGAAGTTGTAAAAGAGTTTGTTGGAGAATGGGTTCCAAAATACCCTCTTTTAAACACAGAAAAACCTATAACTCACGGTTCTCTTGATTTATTTGATTGGTATTTTGAACATCATAGACAACAAGAAGAAGCTATGGAACAAGCTTATAAAAATTTACCTGCTGTCTTTGAAGCTTTTGAAAAATTATCTGGAAGAAACTACGATTTCTTAGATTTATATAAAACAGAAGATGCTGATCATGTAATGATAGTTATGAATTCAACTGCTTCTACAGCAAAATTTGTTATAGATGAGTTAAGAGAACAAGGATTAAAAGTGGGACTTGTTAAACCAAGAGTATTTACTCCATTCCCTAAAAAAGAATTAAAAGCAGCTCTTGATGGCAAACAATCTGTTGTTGTTTTAGATAGAGCTATGTCTTTTGGTAAAGAAGCACCTTTATATTCTTTAGTTAAATCAGCACTTTACGATGCAGTTTCAAGACCTCAACTTGGATCTTTTGTTTACGGACTTGGAGGAAGAGATACAACACCTGAACAACTTAAGGAAGCTTTTTCTTACGCTGTTGAAGGTAAATTATCATTGGATAAACAACTTTATTTAGGATTAAGAGACTAACGGAGGTGAAAAATTGTGCCTGTTAACATAAAACAGCTCGTTGAATACGTAGAAAAAAATGATTGGCCTTTTACACAAGGTCATAGGTTATGTCCTGGCTGTAATGCTCCTTTAGCAGCAAAATGGGCAACATTAACTGCAAAAGCTCTTGGTTATGAACCTGTTGTCGGGGCTTCTACAGGATGTCTTGAAGTTTCTACAACTATATATCCATTCTCGTCTTGGAATATCCCTTATATTCATAATGCTTTTGAAAATGTTGCTGCAACTATGACGGGGGCAGAAACTGCTTATAGATCATTATTGAATAGAGGAAAAGTTAAAAATGACAAAGTAAAATTCATTGCTTTTGGAGGAGATGGCGGAACTTATGATATAGGTCTTCAATCCCTTTCAGGAGCTATAGAAAGAGGCCATGACTTTGTTTATATACTTTATGATAATGAAGGATATATGAATACAGGTAACCAAAGATCAGGATCAACTCCTACTGGAGCAGATTCTACAACCGAACCTGTTGGTAAAGCAATTTCAGGAAAACTTCAATTGAAAAAAAGTATCCTTGATATAATTGCTGGTCATGAAGGTGTTTATGCTGCTTCTGCAGTTACTTCAGAACCTTTAGATTTTATGAAAAAAATGGAAAAAGCTCTTGAATTTAAAGGCCCTGCTTTCATTTCTATTTTAGCTCCTTGTGTAAGATTCTGGAGAATCCCTGAAAGTTCAGGTCCGGCAGCTACTAAGCTTGCTGTAGAAACTAAATATTGGCCATTATGGGAATATGAAAAAGGTGTTTATACGGTTACAAAAAAACCGAAAAATTTCAAACCTGTTAAAGAATATATAACAAGCTTAGGTAGATTTAACAAATTAATGAAAAGACCTGACGCAAACGAAGTTTTAGAAGAATTACAAACATATGTTGATGCAAAATGGGAAAGATTATTAGCTTTAGAAGAAATTTCTAAAGGAAAACCTTTAAGAAATAAAATATAACATCTAAAAGAAGCGGGGATTTTTCCCCGTTTTTTTATATTTTATTTCAAATAGTTTAAATCGAAAAATTATTCTCATTCATTTTCTATTTCAGATTTAGACTTCCTAATTTTATTGGTTTTTAGCAGATTTTTAATTATTTAGTTTGTTTTTAAGGTTTTTTGTGATAAAATAATTGTTGTGATGAAAATAGAACATTGGGAGGAGATATTTCATGAGCAATTGGTTCAGAAAAAACGAAAAAATCATAGCTATAGTAATCGTCGGACTATTTGTAGCAGGTATCATTTGGTGGTCTGTTGCATCTTATCTTTCTTCAGGGAAAGGTGCTTCTCAGACGCAGCAAAAGCTAACAAAAGAAGATAGCGCTTTTGTTATGTCAATAAATGGAGAAGAGTTAGGAGAAAATTATTGGGTTTTACAACAAGAATTTAATGAAATTTACAGTAGCCAGTTGAATTTATATTCACAGTATGGTCAACAAATAGATCCCGCTTTTGATTCTGTTATTATAAAAGCAAATCTTGTGGATCAATTATTAGATACTCAAATAATAAAATATTATGGCGAACAGAATAACCTTGTTCCAGATAATAAAGAGTTAGAAACTATATTGAAAAATGAAGTTGACAGTTACATAAATTCGCTTAAATCTGATAAAGATTTATGGGCACAATTAACTGAACATTATGGTGGAGAAAAGGCTATTAAAAGCATTGTTGAAGATTCTTTCAAACAAGATATTCTTTTTAATGAAACTTATAAAAGAGTAACCAATTTAGTAGCTCCTGTTTCAAGAGAAGATGTATTAGCACATGCTACAGAAAATTTTGAAAACCTTCAATCAGAAAATAATCAAGTTAAAGCAAGCCATATATTGGTAGAAGAAGAAGATTTGGCAATTGAAATTTTAGAAAAACTAAAAAATAATGAAATAACTTTTACTGATGCTGCAGCGAAACATTCTTTAGATACATCAAATGCTAATTCTAGTGGAGAATTAGGTTGGTTTGGTAAAGGCGAAATGGTAGCAGAATTTGAAGAAGCTGCTTTTAATGCTATTATTGGAGAAGTTACTTCCCCAGTAAAAACATCTTTTGGATACCATTTAATTCTTGTTGAAGATAAAAAAGAATTCAAAGAACCTTCAGACGTATTCTTATTTAGTGAAATAAATGATGAAATAACAAATACTTTAAAATCTGAAAAATTCCAAACTTGGTTGAATTCGTACAAAAATGAAAATAATTTTGGAAAAGTTTTTTATGATGAATTATTAGAATTATCTTATGTTGTGAATGCTAATTCTGAAAATTTAGAAAAGATGAAAGAAATCGAATCAGAACTTGTAAATATTATTTTTGATAATGGAGAAATTGCATATATTGAAAATACTTATCTTACTTTATATGCTTTGGCAACAAAAAACATAGTTACTGATTATAATACTAAAAAAACAGATTATGAAACATACACAAAACTTTCACAGACAGTTCCAAGTTATCTTTTAGAAAAAACCCTTTTTGTTCTTGAAGAAGAAGTGGCAGAATTACGTAATAAAATAGACCCTGATAATTATGATTATGATTTATATGAAAAAATTTATGATTATGAAGATGCTATTGAATTAAAAATTTTAGAAATTGATTTAGCTGAAAGAGGCTTAACTGATTTAGAAGTTTTAAAAGTTGATTTAGACAAATTAAAATCTGAAATAGATTTTATAAACATAAACAGAGAAAAAGTTTTGGCAGAATTATTTTATGAATTCCCTTCTTCAAGCAGAGTTGTAACTGAATACTACCAACTTAATCCAAATAATGATAGAGTAAAACTTCAATATTCAAAAATTATGTTTAACGAACTAAATATGTATATTAATTATATGGGATATCAGCAAGTTGCTATGTATTTCCAAGGACAATTTATAGAAATAATGCAAAATATAGAAGAAGTAGTTTCAAATAAAGATGCAGGAGAAAATCTTAGATTAGAAGCAGCAGATTTTGGACTTGATTTTGCTGAAGCAATTGGTGATTTTAATATGAAACTCCATTATCTTGAAATTATAAAATCTATTGATCCTAATTATTATAAAGATATAGATATTTTAATTGAAGAAACAGAGCAATTATTAATCGCCCTACAAACAGATTCAGAATAAATAAGATAAAAAAAACCGGGCTAAAGCCCGGTTTTATGTTTTTATGGCTGGGACGGCAGGATTTGAACCTGCGGATAACGGAGTCAAAGTCCGCCGCCTTACCGCTTGGCTACGTCCCAGCATCTAATAACGATATAGATTATAACATACATTTTTAAACATGTCAATAAAAAAAGGAGGGATATTGATGAATTTTATTTTAAGAGATTATAAAAATAACTGTATTTATGAACTTTCTGAAGAAGATACCTTTTTAAAACTCGCTTTAGAAAATGAAAAAAGAACAAATTTAAAAGTTTTTGCCGTTAAAGTCAATAATGAAATTAAAGAACTTCATAAAAAACCCGAAGAAGATGGCACAATAGAATTTTTAGATTTAACTTATGCAGATGGATTTAAAATTCATTTAAGAGGTATTTATTTTATTTTATATATAGCCTTAAAAGAATTAAATAAACCAGATAAATTTAGTGTCCATCATTCTTTAGGAACAGGAATTTATTGTGAGCTATCTTCTGGAATTCCTACTGAAGAATATATAAAAGAAATAGAAAATAAAATGTATGAAATTATTGAGAAAAATATAAAATTTGAAAAATTTAGTGAAAGAAAATATAAAGCTATAAAAATGTTTACCGAAGATGGCCAAAGAGACAAGGCTTTATTATTTAAATTTAGAGTTAAATCATCTGTTAACTATTATAAGGCCAATGGTTATTTTAATTATTTTTATGGATATATGCCTCCTTCTACTGGATATATGAATAATTTTAAACTTTTAAAAGTCCACGAAGGATTTGTTATATTAGCTGCTAATCCAAAATCACCTGATAAAGTTCCTGAATACAAACATTTTAATAAATTATCCTCCACGTTCAACGAATATAAATCGTGGCTTAAAATTTTGGAGATAAAAACTGTTGGAGAATTAAATCAAAAAATTTCTCAAGGAAAAGAATCTGTAAAAGAAATCATTCAAATTTCAGAAGCATTACAAGAAAAAAAGTATGCAAATATAGCCGATGAAATTGTAAAAAATAAAAATACAAAAATAATTTTAATTGCTGGTCCATCTTCATCTGGAAAAACAACAAGTGCTAAAAGAATTTCTTTACAATTAAAAGTTCATGGAATAAAGCCCGCACAAATTTCTCTTGATGATTATTTCGTGCCAAGAGAAAGAACCCCACGTGATGAAAATGGTGATTATGATTTTGAATCTATTCACGCTTTAGATTTAGATCTTTTTAATACTAATTTAAAAAATTTAATTGAAGGAAAAGAAGTTGAAATTCCTAAATTTGATTTTGTAACTGGGAAACCCTTATGGACTGGAAAAAAATTAAAAATAGAAGAAAATCAACCAATAATAATTGAAGGTATTCACGGATTGAACGAAGAATTAACCTCTTCAATCCCCAGAGAATTGAAATTTAAGATTTATGTAAGTGCTTTAACTCAAATGAATCTTGACGAAGTAAACAGAATCCCTACAACAGATACAAGGATGATTAGAAGAATCGTTAGAGATTTTAATTTTAGAGGACATGGAGCTCTTGCAACATTAAAAATGTGGCCAAGTGTTCGAAGAGGAGAAGATAAAAATATTTTTCCGTTTCAAGAAGATGCTGACGTGATGTTTAATTCTCATCTTGCATATGAGCTTTGTATTTTAAAATTATTTGCCGAACCCCTTTTAATAAATATTGATAACTCTGTTCCGGAACATTCTGAAGCTAAAAGAATATTGAAATTTTTAGATTATTTTTTACCTATTACAGAACTTGAGGAAATCCCCAAAAAATCTGTTATTAGAGAATTTATTGGAAGAAGTACTTTTGAATATTAAAAAAAACGAAACCTTTAAAGGTTTCGTTTTTTCTATTTTTATCCTTTTACAGCTCCCGAGGTTAATCCCCCAACAATCCATTTTTGCATCAAAAGGAATAATATAACCATTGGAATCATACCTACAAGAGAAGCTGCTGTAAACAATCCCCATTCCGTTTGAAAAGGCGGATTTGTAAAAGTATTTAATCCAACCGCATAAGTAAAATTAGCTTCCGAAGATAATAAAATTCTTGCAATAACAAATTCATTAAATGTATTCATAAAAGTCAAAATAGTCACAACAGCTACCATCGGAAGAGATAAAGGTAAAACTATTTTCCAGAAAGTTTGAAACCTTGTTGCTCCATCTATCATTGCGGATTCCTCAAGAGAATCTGGTATAGTATCATAATATCCTTTAAATAACCACATATTATACGAAATATTTGCCATATACGCAAATATAAGACCTCCAAGGGTATTTAGTCCTAAAAAGGGAACATAGCGCCCTAAAAAACTAATTATTGAGTATATCGCAACCATAAGAAGCACCACTGGGAACATTTGAATTATCATAAGAATAAAAATTCCTTGTTGTCTCCCAACAAAACGCATTCTTGAAAATGGATAAGCTCCAACGGATGTCATCATTACGGTTAAAATTGCTACAGAAACAGCTACAATAACTGAATTCAAAAGCCATCTTACAAAAGGTTTTCTAATTTTTCGTTGCCAATTTTGTTGTAATTGATAAATATTTTTATCTATCCCTCGCATATTAGTTCTAATTTCTCTATAAGGAGTGTTATCCGCTAAATCGCTTACTATTCTTCCTGCCCTTGACAAATCCGCTTGAACATTACCAAAATTTCTATCATAGAAATTCACGGCATTTGCCATTGGTTTTATATCAGCAGTACTTGTACCAAAGTTTAACTCCATATATTCGTCAACATTTGATTCTAAAATACTAATCTGACTATTTATATTATTCATAAGTGTTAATAATGAAATTTTTCCTTTAAGAAATGTATTGTAAGATTCTACAAATCTTTCATACCATCTAAAAACAAAATAATTACTTCTATCAGGCCTATACAAAGGGTAATATCTATCTTCCATAAATTTAGCATATGCTGATGATTCTACGGTTGATTTTATCTCTCTTTCGGATATATTTTTCAATAATATCAGCTTAGAATAACTCTCTAATTTTTCATAAAAAGAAAACGCTTCATAAGCCTCTTCTTTATCTAATGAAAATTGTTTTTCCTTTTCAATCAAAATAACTCTATTATTAGAAATTTTTTCATCAATCAAAAATATTTCTTCTAAAGTATTTTTATAGTTCAAAGAAAAATTTTCCAATTCTTTTATAGAAATTCCGAGTTTTATAGTTGTATTTAACAAAGTTTCATAAGCAGAAGATATTTCTTCTTTATTTCTAGAAGTATAAATTTTTCCAAAATTATCTTCTAGAAACGAATAAGTTTCATATAAATTTTTAAACATTTTATCATATCCTCTTACGATAAAATAATCTATAGAAGATATATTATTATAAATATTAAAAAGTTGTTCTTTAAATTCCCCTACAAAGTCATAAAATCTTTTATCCTGACCAAGAAATGGTATTTGATCTTGAACTTGTGAAAAATCTGATTTTGAAATTATCGATTGAGCTGCAATAATTTTATCTCTCTCTGCTCTAAATAAATCTGTTAACGCAGATAAACTTTCAAATAATCTGTTTTCTCTAGAATATAATAAAGACTTGTCACTTTCTAAAGAAAAAATTTCATTATTCAATTTTTTTATTTCAGTCTCTAATTTTCTTACTTCGGTAGTCTCTTCTGATAATTTTTCATTATACTCAGAAACCAAAAAAGAATTTAATTTGTTCGTCTCTTCTTCAATTATTTTATATTTTTCTCCCAAAACAAGTACTTTATTACCAAAAGTTTCAATTTCTGGATTTTCATCTTTCCATCTTCTGAAAGTCCTAATATTCCAAACAGTTGTATTAAAAGGAAAAGAGTATAGAAAAGTTAAGGTTTCATTATAATAATCGTTTTTTTGAAAAGTCGAATTTATAAGATCATGATACAATTCTTCTCTATAATTTAAAAATTCTTTTATACTATTTTCCAAATATGATATGTCTATAGAAATATCATATTTTAAAAACAAATCATTCATTTCATTATCAAAAGAAACTAATTTTTCAAAATCTTTTTTTCTAATTTCGTTTATATCTTTCATTAGCTTATCTTTTGTATCTTTTTCATATAGGTCAAAAGTTTTTAAATAAATATTTTCCACATTTTCAAGTTCTTTAATAGAAGACTCAAAATAATCATTCAAATTAGAAATTAATATTTCTCCTCTTAAAACCGCTTCTTCAACAGTATAATTTCTGTAATCTCTTATGTATAACGTAAGCCTATTCAAATCTGAAATTATTTCAGGAACATTGTCTTTTGGAAAAAGCAAATCTCTATAATGTTGAAAAGTTGTTCTTGAAGAGAATAGTTTATCTGAAACAGCTGCATTATCTCTTCTTAAAGATGTTGCCGTAACCCAAACAATAGGAAATAATATTAATATAACACAAATTATTAAAATAATATGTCTAAATATATAGTTTCTTTTTTTTATTTCAGGCATTATCGGCTCACCTCTTCAAAAGCTCCAGTAAATTTAAAGTTAAAATAACTAATAGTAGCTACTATAAAAAATATTAAAACTGAAATAGATGCGGCAAAACCAAAATCTTGCCCTGCTGATCCTTCAAATGCCAATTTATACGTATAAGAAATCAATATATCTGTTGATCCCGCTTGAGTAACAGCTCCCGGAATAGGAGGACCTCCTCCAGTCAAAAGATATATGTTAACAAAGTTATTAAAATTAAAGGCAAAACTCATAACAAGTAGAGGAGCCATTGAAACCATTAAAAGAGGAAAAGTAATTGATCTGAATTTTCTAAAGTTCGAAGCACCATCAATTGACGAAGCTTCATATAATTCATCTGGAATACTTTGAAGAGCGCCAAGAGAAATTGTCATCATATAAGGAAATCCCAACCATGTATTTACAAGTATTATAGATATCTTTGCCCAAAGCGGATCTGTAAGCCATTTTATAGGCTCAATACCTATATTTGCAAGAAAAAATCTATTAACTATACCATAAGTTTCATTTAAAAAACCATTTCTCCAAACAAGTACTGAAATAAAAATAGGAATTGCCCAAGGAATAATAAGCAGAGTTCTGTAAACAACTCTTCCTTTAAGATTTGAATCATTCAACAACATTGCAAAAAATAACCCTAAAGCAAATGTTGCCAAAACACTAAATAAGGCATATAAAAATGTCCATACAAATATTTTCAAAAAAGGCCCTGATACTCTAGGATCTTGAAAAACCTTTAAAAAGTTCTTCCAGCCTACAAAATCCGTATATCCTGCCAATCTTTCTAAATTTCCTCTTGAATTATAATCCCAAAAAGCACTTTCTTTTTCAACTAAAGGTGTATTAGTCAACTTATTAACAAGTATTGTTTTATAAGTTGTTCTATCTCCTTCAACCTTAGAAACAACCTTTGCATCATAAATATTATAAGATTCTCCAAACTTCCTATAAACAGTACCTGAAGATAGCCTGAAGTTTTTTTGTTCATAATGAAGTAATAAAGAATTTATATAATTTTGTCTTAAAACAGAGTTATAAAAAGCCGAATTTGCTGCTAAATCCCTATCAAACGGCGAATAAAAATACGTATAAATTTTTCCATCTTCACTTTCAATATTTAAAACAAGAGATTTATCCTCTTCAATATCCGCACCTAAAGGTCTTAATAAATTATACGTATTTTTAGACGTTCTAACAGTATCATTTTCAACTTTATATAAATTTGATTCGGATTGCATTACACTTCCTTGATTATCATAAAAAAATGTTTCAGGCTTTTCCGAAATCAATAAATTATCTTCGTTGTAAAGCATTAAAAGAAAATCTTCTGTAGGTCTAAATTCATTGTCGTACCTTACAAACACTTTGAAATCATATAAATCCATATTTTCTGGTTCATAATAATATCTTGAATCGTTCATTAATGTATCCATAACATTCTCGCGCGAAAAAAGATGTCCAGTACCATAATTTGTAAATGCAGTACTTACAGTAAAATATATAGGGTACAGAGTTAAAATAAACAAAAAAAACATAGCAGGCAAAGTATATCTGTAAGGATACCCTTTAGAAGAAAAAACAGACCAATCAAGGAAAATAAGGAAAATTGTAAATATTATTCCAAAACCATAATTTCCAAAAGAAAATAAGGTAAATATAGCCCAAATTATAATTGCATTAAGTGCTGCTACAAAAAGATATGGCAATAATTTTGGATATTTCATATTAAACGCCCTCCCTAAAAATATGGGAAGAGTTTAAAAACTCTTCCCCATTTTTAAAATCAAATAATTAAAATTATTTAAGACTTTCTGTTATTCTTGCTACTACGTCTGCCATTGCCTGTTGAGGTGTTCTTTCGCCAGTTGTTATAAGCCTTAAAGCATCCGCCATTGGTTCCCATACTAACTGCATTTCAGGAATATTAGGCATTGGATGTCCACCTGCTGCACTTATTATAAATGCTTGCACTACATCTGCAGGAACTGGTCCGCCTTGAGTTTCAATAATTTGAGCAACATCTTCTCTTGAAGGAAGTCTTGGATCTGCTAAATAGAAATTGTAAATTCCTTCAGCAGTTGCAAGATAATTTATTATAAATTCCATTGCAAATGCTTTGTTATTTGATTTTGAATTTATCATTAAACCTTGAACTCCTACGAAAGGAATTGCATTTTTACCTGGTTCAAGTTCTAATTCAGTCAAAGGAAGCACTCCAAAATCTATACCTGCATTAACATATTCTGTTGCTGCCCATGGTCCATTAACTATCATTGCTGCTGTTCCTTGAACAAACATTGAATTCATTATATCATAATTTACACCTTGTGGAACTAACCCTTCATCATAAAAACTTTTAATTAATTGTGCACCTTTTACAGCACCTTGATTATTTAAACCTACGTTATTAGCATTATATCCTGTTCTTGCATTCCAATCAAATATATATCCGCCAAAACCTGATATAAATGGATAAGAAAAATAGAAATTTGTTGCATCGTAAATAAAGCCTCTTGTACTACTTGTAGTATAATCTTTTGCAATAGCCATTAATTCTTGAATTGTCTTTGGAGGTTCAGGAACATAATCTTTATTGTAATATATTCCTATAGATTCAATTGCATAAGGCATACCATATAATCTTCCGTTAACTGTAAATGCATCTAAACCAGCTTGAGCAAAAAGCTCTGTTTCAATTGCAGTAAAAGGAATAGGTTCTAATAAGCCATTAGCAACTAATTCTCCTACCCAATCATGTGCCCCTATTATTATATCTGGTCCTTCTCCTTGTTGAGATGCAGTAATAAAATTACTATTTATATCTCCAAAATTAACCTGTTGAACTTCTACATTAATACCCATATCTCTTGTAAATCTTTCACCAATATTTCTCATAAAATCTACTTGTGCTTCAGATGCCCAAATAACTATACTTGCTGAAAAAACTGAAGCTACTGCAAATACTACTAACAATGAGAGAACTAAAAATTTTTTCATTCTCTTCATACCCCCTTTTTGGATTTAGAATTAGTGGAAACGTTTTTCATTTAAAATTATAACATATAATATGAAAATTTCATATTTCATTAATCAAAATTATAACCGATTAAACTCACTTAAAAACAAATAAAGTCAAACAATACAAAAAATAAGCAAAATACGTTTACAAAATATAATTAACATTATACAGGATATATAGAACTTTCTTCATCTGAGTATTCTTCAGCAAGTTTAAAATCTACTCCAATATCTTTTTCATATTTTGATTTTAAAAATTTTATCCCATGTTCTCCAAACAACAAATAAGTCAAAAGATCCGTATCAGTTGGAGCTATTAATCCTGCTTTTTTTCTATTTATTTCTACTTCTGGCTTAAGATCATCTGCCGGTCTATGCGTAATAATTTTTTCACCCTTCAATGCCATTTTAATAAGATCTTGATTTACTTCAGCTGGAGCTTTACCGTAAGCGCCTTTTAAATAATTTTTTACTTCATTAGTTATCATAGAATATCTTTTTCCGGTCAAAACATTCATAGTTGCTTGAACTCCAACAATTTGACTTGTAGGAGTAACAAGCGGCGGATATCCTAAATCTTTTCTCACATTTGGTACTTCCTCAAGAACTTTATCCAGCTTATCTAAAGCTTTTTGTGCTTTTAATTGAGAAACTAAATTAGACAACATTCCGCCAGGAATCTGTGCTTTTAAAATCTTTGCATCTATTGAAGTCATTTTCATATCATTTTCTTCATGATTTGCCCTTACTTTCCAAAAATGTTCGACTAACTCAAGCATCAATTCTTCATTTAATCCAAGTTCTAAAGCGTGATTAAAAGGCTCTACTGCTGGTTGACTTGTTCCATTTGCAAATGGAGACAAAGCCAAATCCATAATATCTACTCCCGCTTCAGCAGCAGCATAATAACTAATATCTGCAAGACCTGTCGTATTATGAGAATGAATTTGAATAGGAACATTAAAATTCTTTTTTAAAGCTTTTATAAGAGAATAAGTTTCCTTAGGAGTAATTAATCCTGCCATATCTTTTATGACGATTGAATCTACTCCTCTTTCTATAAGCTGTTTCGTAAAATCTATATAAAAATCTATGTTGTGTACAGGACTCACAGTATAAGAAAAAGCTCCTTGAACATGCATTTTATATTTTTTACAATATTCAATAGATTTTTCCAAATTTCTTATATCATTCAAAGCATCAAAAACTCTTACTACATCAATACCATAATCGGCCATTTTTTTTGCAAAAAGTTCAACTGTATCATCTGCATAATGTCTATACCCCAAAAGATTTTGCCCTCTTAAAAGCATTTGAATTTTCGTATTTTTTAATTTTTTCCTTATTTTTTTCAATCTATCCCAAGGATCTTCGTTCAAAAATCTAATACACGAATCATATGTAGCTCCACCCCAAACTTCCATAGCATAAAAACCAACTTTATCAAATTTTTCAAGAGTATCTTCAAACTCTTCAAATTTCATTCTTGTAGCTATTAATGATTGTTGACCGTCTCTCAAAGTTGTATCCATTACTTTTATTTTTTTCACAAGAACACCTCCATTAGTTTTTATTATCACTTTTATTGTAACAAAAATTACGTTAAAAACCAACAAAGAATGTCTTAATTTATGTCTATTTAAAAGCGTTTAAATACAAAAGAAATGTCTTTTTGTTGGAAAGCTGGTAGAGTTGGAAATTTTCAAGAAAAATTTGCTAAGAAACATTCAAATATTGCTCAAAATTCTGCTTTAAATATAAAAGAAAATATGATAAAATATAAAAAGAGGTGATTTATTTGAAAATTTTGTTAAAACTACTATTTTCATTCATTCTTGGTTTATTAGCCGGAATATTTCTTTTTTTTCTAATTGCTATTATTTAATAATTTCGGTTCTATGTAAAATAGTTTGGCTAAGCAGTTAAATAGTTGAAAGTTGAAAGTGGCAATTAAAGTTAGTCAGTAGACAGTTGGTCGGTTGGTCAGGAAAAACAATTAATGGTTAATTGGTTAAATGGAAAAGCGTTTAAATAGCGAAAAGTTAAAAGTGGAAAGTGACACAATTTTTTTATTATAATGCTTTGACGGTAAATATGGATAAAATAAAGTAGCGAACAATTGAGAATTTTCGTATAAAAAACAATTGAGCGAATCAAAAAATGCGTAAGAA
>CAYZNB010000064.1:0-16070 GCA_964478535.1 uncultured Thermotogaceae bacterium | reverse complement strand
TACAATTTTTTATGATTTTCTTATTTATTGTCTAATATTTAGGGTTCTAGCCGCAAATTTATTTAATTAATTACTATTTTTTTAGTAAAATTATATGGTTTAATAATTTAATAATAAATTAGGAGGAGTTATTATGAGCACAATTAAAAATTTTATTAAAAATTCTAATCCTGTAAAACTTGTTTTTTTTGGTTATATATTTTATATTATTGTAGGTTGGATTCTATTATCTTTTCCTTTTACAAGAAATATTTCCATTAATCCTTTGGATAATTTGTTTATAGCAACTTCTGCTATTTCAACCACTGGGCTGGTAACTGTTGATGTTGGAAATTCATATAATTTTTTTGGTCAATTAATCATTTTAGGTTTGATTCAAATGGGGGCTATAGGTTATATGACTTTTAGTTCGTTTGTTATACTTACAAGAAAAAAAACATTACCTTCCACTGTTGAAAATGTAGCAAAAACAGTGTTTTCATTACCCGAAAATTTTAAAATCAATAAGTTTATTTATTCTGTAGTGATTTTTACTTTTATTGTAGAGTTATTAGGGGCTATAACCTTATATTTTATTTTTTCTCAACACAAATTAGATAACGCTTTATGGTTAGCTATATTCCATAGCGTATCAGCCTTTTGCACTGCTGGATTCAGCTTATTCTCTAATAGTTTTGAAAATTTTTCTAATGATTTTTGGTTGAATTTTGTTATTAGCATACTTTCATTTTCTGGTGCAATCGGATTCATTGTATTTGTCGATTTTTGGAGAACTGTTAAAGGAAAAATAAAGTCTATTACGTTGACAAGTCAAATAATAATAAAATTATCTTTTACAATGTTATTCGTTGGAACTATGTTTATATTTATTACAGAACCTTCTTTAAAAGGATTACCCAATTGGGAAAGACTTCTTAATTCATTTTTTCAAACAGTTACTTCTATAACAACCGTTGGTTTTAATACCATAAATATTGGTTCGGTTTCAAAATCAACAACTATTTTGATAACTATGGGAATGATAATCGGGGCTTCTCCTTCAGGTACTGGTGGTGGAATTAAAACAACTACAATGAGTGCTGTCTTTGCACAAATAAAAAGTTCCATTTTTGAAAAAAATGAAGTTACCTATAAAGGAATAAAAATACCTGAAGCTAGAGTTAAAACAGCATTATCTACTTTTAGTTTGTATCTAATTGTTTTATTTATAGGGATTTATTTATTATCATTAACTGAAAAAAATGGGTTTGAAGATATTTTCTTTGAAGCAGCTTCTGCAATAGGCACTGTTGGTTTAAGCAGAGGAATAACGGAATCATTAAGTGAATTGGGCAAGTTAATAATTATGTTATTAATGTTTATTGGAAGATTAGGTGCATTATCTTTTGGTATAGCTGTTTTTGTAAAACCTAAAGTTTTGTTTGATGATAAAGTTCAAGATTTGGTTATTTAATACTATCAAATTACAGTAAAAATACAATATAGAATTTATTATTTTCATCAGTAATATAACATAATTGCAGGAAAGGGCTATCGCTAAAATGATTGTTGATTATTTCGCTGTTTACAAAAATTAAAGTATCTATTCCTGAATAAAAATATTTTTGATTTTCTATTGAAAAACTAGAGTTTGAAAAAAATGATTTTTTTCGCCTCTTTCTGGTGGGATTTCATAATAAAAACATACCCATAGTGAAGATAAAAAGATTAATTTATTTCCTGAAATTAAATAACATTTTAAATGTAATATTCAGTCTATTGAGCGGATGATAAAATGCGTAAGAAAATAGCATGTTTGAGCGTAGCGAGTTTGCTATTTTTAGCGTTTTTTCTCAGAGCGAAATTTGTTTTTTAGAAAATTTGATCTTGTTCGCGTTTATTTTATCCAATGTTTACTTTTTCATTATTAGAAGCGTTTGGGTTTAATGGACTTCCTAACCTACTATCTATAAAAATATTTATGTTGTCTTGGGTGCTGTAACGCCGTGCAAAGTTCGGCGTGGCTGTTACACTACATTTAAATGCTGTCCACCCCGTCAGTCTTCGACTGCCACCCCTCAAGAGGGGAATTAATTCAAAGTCTTTTTTAATAATGTTTTGAGGGTAAATATGGATGAAATAAAGTAGCGAGCAATTGAGAATTTTCGTCAAAAAACTATTGAGCGGATGATAAAATGCGTAAGAAAATAGCATGTTTGAGCGTAGCGAGTTTGCTATTTTTAGCATTTTTTCTCAGAGCGAAATTTGTTTTTTAGAAAATTTGATCTTGCTCGCGTTTATTTTATCCAATATTTACTACTTCATTATTATATGCATTTAGTTTTAATGCATTTCCTAACCTACTATCTATAAAAATATTTATGTTGTCTTGTGTGCTGTAACGCCGTGCAGAGTTCGGCGTGGCTGTTACACTACATTTAAATGCTGTGCATTTCTATTTAGGGGATTGAATATCGAAGATTGTTCTAAATCTTTTTATTGTTATATTGATGTTTATAATTAAAAATAATAGGAATGCATAAAAATGCATTCCTATTAATTCCATCTTTTATTTATTATTTTTCATTTTCAATCTTAGTTTTTCTTTTGAAGTTAATTTTTTGTCAAAAATTTTCTTCTTTTCTTCTAATCGCTCCATCTCTTTAAACTGCCTTAAAAAATTATTATATCTCTCTTTATCTATCGTTCCATTTTCTAAAGCCTCTTTAACTGCACATCCAGGTTCAGTCGTATGTTGACAATTTCTAAACTTGCATCTTTTAGAAATTTCTATGATATCTTCAAAGTTTTTTTCAACCTCTTCTATTCCACCCCATAATTGAATCTCTCTCATTCCAGGATTATCTATAACCATCGCTCCTGAAGGTAAAATTATCATCTCTCGATGAGTTGTTGTATGCCTTCCTTTTCCATGAGATTCATTAACACTTTTTATTTTTTGTCGATTTTCATTTAATAAATAATTTGTAAGAGTAGATTTTCCAACCCCTGAAGAACCTATAAAGGCTACCGTTTTTCCAAAACCTAAATATTTTTCTAAATTTTCTAATCCTTGATTTTTAATTACACTTATATGATATACCGGTATATCAAAAGAAATTTTTTTAACCTTTTGAATATATTCTTCTATTTCTTCACATATATCTGATTTATTCAAAATAATTACCGGGGATATCCCGCTGTTATAAACTAATGTCAAATATCTTTCTATTCTTCTAATGTTGAAATTATTATCTAAACCACATATAATAAAAATGGTATCTATATTTGCTGCTATAACTTGTTCTTCAGTAATTCCTCCTTCAATCATATCATTTTTTATTTTTCTTCCGCCAGAAATAGGTGCTTTTCTTGAAAAATAGTTTTTTCTTTCTATTACATCTTTTATAATCGCTCTTTCACCATTATCTATTAAATTTATTACTACCCAATCTCCCACTACAGGATAATTTTTTCTCATTTTATTTTTATAATAAAATTTTCCCGCTATTTTTGCTGAAATTTCTCCATTTTCATAACTAACAACATATTCACTCTTTTGTTGAGAAATTACTCTTGCAGGAAATAATTCAATATTTTTAAAGTCTTCAAATCCTGATTGAAAAAATTCGTTCCACCCTAATTTATGTAAATTCAATATATCACTTCCTCTTTAATATTTTTTAATATTTTTCTACTCTATTTAACCACTCTTTCACGAGCGAATCAAAAATTTCTTTTTGCTCAATTTGAAGATTGTGTCCCGCTTTATCTACTACTGCAAATGTAGTTCTTGGAAACTTATCTAAAATATCCCAAGCATCTTTATACCCTACTACAGAGTCTTGTCTTCCCATAATAAAAAGAGAAGGTTTATCAAATGATGACATTTCATCAAAAGAATTAGATGAAAATTCATAGCCAGTATTAAAGATTCTTTCAAGAAATTTAATGTCAGCCAACTTAACTCCTTCGCATACCTCATTTAAATATCTTTTAAAGATTTCTTCATTTTGAATTACTGAAAATTCTTCAAAACTTTTACCAAATTCGTCTTTTGGAATTATTAAAGATTCTTCTTTTTCTAACACAATGTGTTTTGGTAATGTTCTTTTTTTAGGGTTTGCAATTATCACAGGACATATTAACAAAGCTCCGTCAACTTTTTCTGACATTTTATTAATTACTCCAAGTGTTAAATATCCTCCATAAGATTCTCCTGCAATTAAAAATTTTTCGTCTGGAATCACTTTTTTAATAAATTCTATTACAATATCAAGCATATCATCAGAATTTTTAATTTTTTCTGAACTTTGTGATAACCCCATTCCCGGAAGGTCTATATATATTCTTTTAAAGTTTTTGTATTCTTCAAATATATGTTCCATACAACCTTTCATAAGTCTGTGATCTGGATAATATCCGTGTATCAAAATAATAGGTTTTCCATTTCCTTCAATTTCATAATTAATATTTATATCTTTTATTAAGATTTTCATATTAATCACCCCTTTTTTTGTATAGTTTTTAAGCTAAATAAAAATAAGCTTACTACAAAGTAATTTTATATTTTAATTAATACGTTGAAACATTGGATGGTTTTCTTTAAATTGAACCAAATCCCATAAATTCCCATACAAATCTTTAAAAACTGCTACTATTCCATATGATTGATCTTTTGGTGCTCTTACAAATTCTATTCCTTTAGATATCATTTCTTCATAATCTCTCCAAAAATTGTTTGTTCCAAGAAATAGAAAAATTCTTCCACCCGATTGATTCCCAACAAATTTAAGCTGCTCGTTGTTGGAAGCTCTTGCAAGCAAGATTGTTGTCCCTGTTGAACCTGGCGGAGAAATCACAACCCACCTTTTATCTTGTTCGGGTTGATAAGTATCTTCTATTAGTTTAAAATGAAGTTTTTTGGTATAAAATTCAATAGCTTCATCATAATCATTTACCACTATTGCAATATGTACAATTGATTGAACTCTTTTATTTTCTTTGAAAAATTGTTCATCATATTCTTTTGCGGGTTTTTTTGTGATTTTTTCTTCATAAATGGGTGCTTCAATAAATTTTCCCGACACTCCTTTTAAGTATCCTTCCTGTAATTCCATAGCCATAAATGCCGGGAAATTTTCTCCACTTGATGTGGTAATTCCATATTCTTTGGCTTCTTTAAAACCAAATTTCGGATAATAAGTTGGATGACCAAAGAAAAAAATCGCACCATATCCCAGTTCTTTAGCTTTTTTTATGGAATGTGCCATTAATGCACTTCCTATTCCTTGTTTCTGATATTTTGGTAATACACTTAATGGCCCAAAGTTTAATACTTCTTTTTTTAAACCATCGGGTTGTAAAATATATGAATTTTTAGTATATATAATGTGACCTACAATTTCGTTTTCTATTTCTGCAACAAAAGTCAATTCTTCAATTCCTTCATTTTCTCTCATTTTATGAACCATATAATGTTCAGTTGCTCCAACTCCTATTTTTTCTATTCTTTCTTCTCGCCAAAAAGCTTTTCGAGTTAATACTTCTACTTCACGCCAATCTTTTTTTTCTTCTTTTCTAATTATTAAATTTTTCATTTTTAATCCTCCAATAATTTTACAATTTCTTACATTAATTTTTTCTCTTTTTAGTAAATAATTCGTTTAATAATACTATTAAAAAGATTCCTACTATATCAGTTCCTACTCTTAAAATCATTTGAGGTAAAGTATTTTTAAATATCATCCCCATAAAACTGTTGAAAATTAACCAATTAGTTCCTATTGTTAGCACTAAAATTTTGAATATTCTGTATATTCTTTTTTGTTCATTTAAAAAAACAGGATATAATAATACATATGATAATCCTATTACAACTCCAAATATAATTGTCCATAAATAACTTTGAATACGATAAGTTTCAACGTTGCTTACAATTAATCCGGTTTCATATCCTATTCCTCGAAGAATGGTAAAAATAATTGTAATTAAGGATATCATTTTTATCTTTTCATTTTTTTTCATATTTTTATTTTCAAAATTATTTTTTTTATTTTGAAAAGAATAAATTGAAATTACAGAACATATTATTAAAACGGGTAATGCGTCTCCCAATCCCATAAAAAATTGAAAAATAACAAAGTCTATTCCCCATTTTTCAAAGGGAGATGCTTCAACTACTACTTCTTGCATTCCAAAAAAATAAATTAATGCAAATACTATTCCAAATCTTAAGCCTATTTGAATTTTACTCATATCAGCTTTTTTACCAAAATATTGCATTACAAACACACAATGAAGAAATAATAAAACAAAATAAAGTATAGCTGTCAATTGAAATCCTATATTTCGTGCTATCAACCCATCAAAATTTACCGAATCTAACTCTTCGCCGCCTGGAAAAATTGCGTGAAAAAATATTGCTGTAAATGTTGCAAATGCTATCATAAAAATATTTAACAATATAACTTTGTTTCTGCTTATAATTTTATTATTCATTTTTTCTCCTATAATTTAATTTTCAGATCCTATATGTCCTTTATCTTTAAATCTTTTATCATATTTTACTAATACATCTTTAAAACTTTTTTCTAAATCTATTCCCGTTTCGTTAGCAATACATATAATCGAATATAAAATATCTGCTATTTCACCCCGCCACTCTTCAGAGGTTTTAAAATCAGTTATACCATAATTTGTACTTTTTAATAACTCTTTCGATAGTTCTCCCATTTCGGAAATCAAATCAATTATTCTTATTTCAAGAGTATTGTTTATATTTTTTTCTTTATTAAAATCATTTACAATTTTCTGAATTTCTGATAATTCCATTTGTTTTCTCCTTTCAACATTTTTATTAATACTCATTCAAAGAAATAGATTTTATTTTCTTCGATTACAATAGCTTGATTATCATTAATCTTTATTTCTTGGTTTAAAGGTTGTGTAATTTCTGTTTTTTCATTTTCTTTGCTATGCACTTTTAAAATACAATTTAACATTCCTAATCCTTCTGGGAAATTTTTTGCTAATGCAATGCTTCCAGCACTTACTCCCAAATAAATTCCGCCTTTGTTTAAGAATTTTTCTAATAAATGTTCAAAGGCATTTTCTTTCATTTTTTTTAATAACGATTGTGTACTCCCGCCACAAACATAAATTGCATCATAATTTTCATAATTAATTAATTCTTCAAAATCGTAATATTTTATATTGAAATTTTTCAAACCGATATCTATAAGCTCTTTATGACATAAAGGAATTATAGCTTTTTGTTCATTTGTTACTGCTGCTGAGGTTATAAATAGTACTTTTATTTTTTCTGCAGGCAAATTAATTAATTCAAGAAATTTAAATGCTATTTTTTTATTTTCAAAACCTGCTGAAGTTAATATAATTTTTTTCATTTTTCTTACATTGCCTCCTCACAAAATGCTTTAAGAAATTTATTTTGAATTTTAAACCGCTCATTAGCTTTTTTATTCGAATATTCAAAATAAAATATGTTTATTTCTTTCTCTGGTTTTATCATATCAGAAAAAATATCTTTTGCTATTTTATTAACTATATTTTGCATTTCAAAATTCTTATTACTTAAAAAATTTTTTTGTATATTATCACTCGCAAACTGAGACATAATTTCAAAAAATAGAGAGACTGCACCTATTTTATTCAATTTATCGGCATCCCACAATATTCTTGCTTCCACTTTATTTTCAGGAATTTCGTTTGGTTTTGAAGAGTGTACGAAAACGCTATAACATAAATCTTCAATTTTGTTTTTGGGAAATCCAAATTTTTCTATATTTTCTGTTGCCCAATTTCCTGCTTTTTCTCCGTGATCTTTTCCGCCGTTATATACAGGTTGAAATATATCATGAATCCAAACTGAGGCTATTACAATTTCTTTATCAGCTTTAACATTTTCTAAAATTTTTAAAGCATCTCTTTCTACTTGAAGTATATGCTCTAACCTGTAATTAAAAAAAGGTACGTATTGATTATTATGAAAAGGCCAATATTCATATGCTGCTTTGTTAGTAATTTCTGATAAATGTTTTTTTATTTTTGAATACCATTTATAATTTTCCATTTTCTTAACCCCCTTAAAAATTTACTTTAATCTAAAGCCAAATATTTTGCATCCGATCGCAATAGTCCCTGTAAGTTTTAAGTTTACTTATATATAAGAAATATATTTTATTTCTTCTTTTTTATTTCAAAAAATGATACTCTATTTTTATATTAAATCTAAACTATTTTTTATTTTTTTAAATACTTCTTCTAATCTTTTTTTTGTTTCAAAAAATAATTTTTCATCTTTTAATTTTATTTCTTCTTCAGAAAAATAACGATTTTCAATATATTTAGTATATCTTATTTCAATCTGTAAAGCTTCTACATTTTTTATTTCGCTATAATAAGAAACTATATGTCCACCTTTTAACCCTTTTTCGTCAACTTTTACTTCAAACCCTTCAGCAGTAAATGCTTCATAAACTATATTTAATAATTCTTTTGAACAATTTGTACAATTTTTAGTTCCAAGCACTACATCTGCGGAAGAATGTATATAAAAACTGTGTAAATCAAATAAATAAACTTTTTCATTTTCTTCTAAATTTCTTTTTATTTCCATATTTAATGTTTTATGATATGGCATATATATTTCGTTTATTCTTTTTTCTATTTCTTTTATTGATGGAGAAATATGATATATATCTTTATCGAAAGTATTTTTCAGATAAATCAAAGATTCCGTATAAGTTCCTTTATTCATTTTTTTGTTTAAATCTCTATTTACATCTATTACATATCTGCTATAATTAGCTGATATAGTAGTTATTTCTAAATTAATTAAAAAATCATAAAGTTCATTCAAAAACCAATCATTATTAGTTAAAAGAGCTTCTTTTTTAAGATTAGTTTTCATTTCATTCGTTATTTTTGTTGAACCATGAGGAATACTTGCTATTATATTACATGGATTTAAGCTTTTTTTTATAGTTACTGATTTCAATTTTTTCCCCCTTCATTCAAATATTAAAGCAGATAATTCTCAAAGTACTCTTTTGGTTTTAAAGAATTATTATACATTCTGCTTGTGAATACCACTGTCATTTTAATTTCTGGAATTATAAATAAGAACTGTCCACCATATCCTAATGCGAAATAATATTTTATTTCTTTATTTTCTTTTTTTATTTTGTTACTCCACCAATGATATCCATAATATCCTATATTTTCATAAGTTAAATATCTTGATTTTGTTGATTCTTGAATCCATTTTTCAGATAATATATTTTCGCCATTATTTATATAAACATTTCCAATCTTTATTAAATCTTTTGAAAATATTCTTAGTCCATCAGAGCCAAGATTTACTCCTTGTTTTTCGTACCAAAATGTTTCATTTATTCCTAAAGGTTCAAATAAATATTTTTTTGCAAAGTCATGCGTGGTTTTACCTGAGGTTTTTTGAATAATCGCAGATAATAAATGCGAACATCCTGAATTATAATTCATTTTTTCTCCTGGAGTAGTTAAAAGAGGTCTTTTGATTATATATTTTATAATATCTTTACTATAAACCATGGGAGCAAAACAATTCCATTCACCAAATTCAGGCCAATCAAACCCTGGTGTCATAGTTAGCAAATGTTCTATTGTGATTTCTTTTTTTCTTAAATCAATTTCATCTTTAAAAATATCTTCAAAGTATTCTGAAATAGGTATATGAATATTTTCTATAAATCTCTTTTCTATCGCTATACCTATAAGTGCAGAAATTACACTTTTTGTACATGAATTAATAGTTTGAAGAGATAAAGATGTTTTAATATTTTTATAATATTCTAAAATCAAATCGTTTTCTTGATATATAATACAGCTTAGTATTTTATCTCTACTTATTTTTTTCTTAAAATTTTCCAAATTTTTTGTATCAAAATTATATTTATTCATTAATTTCACCATAAAATTTTTTAATTTTTTGCTTCCATTTTTTTAGTGTCAAAGAGTTTCATTTTTCATTATTTTAAAGTATTTCAAATGTTTTATATCTTTCTTTTTCAATATACCCTAAACTTAATGCAAGTTTATTTGATATTTCATTTGCTGCTAACCAATATGGTATAATGTCCTCTTCTAAACAATATTTAATCAATTTAGCTCCAATAATTTTTCCAAGTTTTTTGTTTCTATATTTTTCAACAGTTTCAATTTCAATATCGATTGCTTTTTTAGCACTTGCCATTGAAAGAGCTGCACTAACAATTTCCTCGTTATGCAGTATACAATAACCTATTCCTTTTTCTAAAAAATCTTCAATTGATATATAATTTTCAAAAAAATACTCATTACCTATTTCTTTTTTTAATCTTTCTGCAAGACTTCTATCAATTCTTTTTATAATATATTCTTGAGGTAATTTTTTTATGGTTTCTTCTAAATATTCTTCTTTTATAAATTCATGATTATAACTTATAAATTCAATCGTATTTATTTTATTATCATAATAATTTTTTATAAACTTTTCCCATTCAATGTTTTGGGGAGTTATATAATCTATTCTTTTTTCAATTTCAAATAACTCTTTAGTTTCTTTAATAGTACAATCTCCAGCAATAATTGTAAATGCTCCGATATCTAAACGTGCTACTTTTGGATTTTGAACACTATCTGCATAAGAATTTCCATTACCCCCTTCTAAAATTGATTGAATCAAAACTTTATCATAATTACAGTTTTCAAAGATATCTTTTAAATAATGTCTATCTTTTGGACTTATCTCAAAAATCATTATTTTTTTGCCTCCATAATATTACTTTTAATCAAATCACATCATAGGTAGTGCGTAATCTTAAATAAATACTCTTGCCAGTTAAATTATTCTTTTCCATTTTTTCACCTATAACTAATTTCATCATAATATTTTTAATTATTTTCTTCATAATCAATATCTATAATTGAATATATAAGACTTCCATCCCATTTTTTATTTAAATATCTTACCGCTCTAATTACACCTTCTTTTTTCATTCCTATTTTTTTCATAATATTTTCGGATCTTATATTTTTATCATTACATAACGCTTGAAGCCTATGAATTTTAAGTTCTTTAAAAGCAAATTCAACTAATGCTTTTGATGCTTCGGTAGAATAGCCTTTTCCTGCAAAATCAGGATGTATTTCCCAACCTATTTCCCACTCTTTTATATTATCATCTATTTCCCATATCAAAACTCTTCCCATTGGAACTCCTTCATTCTTTTTTACAAAAATAAAATCATAATATTTTCTTGGATTTTTATTTTTACTTTCAAGAATTTGTGAAAATTTTTTTGTTATTTCTTCTTTTGATGGAATTTCATCCGCTTCAAATTCATGAATATATTCATTATTTTTTAAATTATAAAAAAAATCATAATCTTTTTCTGAAAACTCTCTTAATATTAATCTTTCAGTTTTAATCTCCATATTTTTTCTCCCTTTTAATACATTTTTTTAGCATCTTTCGGCAATTTTCTTACGTGATTCAAATGTGTTGTGACTTTTTCATCTTCATTGTATGGATAATCAAAATTAAAATGTTCTGCAACTTTTTTTGCTAATATTCTAAATAAATTTCCTGCTTCAAATAAAGCTTCCCATAAATTTTCATAATTTGAATTAGAGTAAGTTTTTACAAACATTTTCCAAAGTTCAGGTTCAAGATATTGATTAAAATTTTTACCACATTTTCCTGCACTAACTGTAAAATCTGTTTTTATTCCTATATACCATTTTATCATTTGAAAAAGCATATCTCTTACATATCTATCATACATAATCATCGCATAAGGCATTTCATCTCTCCAAATCCCTTTAGCTACATAAGGACATATCCACCAAAACTCATTACAACAATCATTATAATACTGTTTATTTGGTTTTTGAATAATGAAATCTGAATCACTTGCTGGCGGAAATGGTTCAATTATATTATCTTTATCTAATAAAAGTATACTCTGACTTTCACGTTCCATATTTTCATTAATTTTTTCTATTGGAATTAAAGTTAAATCTATCCTATTTCCATCCGTAAACTGCATTAAATATGTGAAATTACCGTTATATGTATCTGGAATAAGTTTCCCATTTTTTGGCATTTGCATTATCATAATCTCACCAAAAATATTTACCCAACTATGATCTTTTGTAAAACTATCAATATCATTTACTATATATAATATGTCATAATCTTGAAAAAAATCTTTTTTTGAATTTGGATTTGCTCTTGAACCATTTAAAACTACTGCTCTTATTCTTTCATCTTCTTTTGCAGTATTCATTATTAAATCCATCATTTCTTTTTCAGACCTCATCATATATTTTTTTCTCCTTTTTTAGTTATCTAACACTTTTTTAAAAAAATTTCTAATTCCTACAGTTATTTCTTTATTAGATTCTTTTCCGAATTCAACAATATACTTTTTTGTTTCAATATCTAAAGATATAGAATCCATAGGAAACCCTATCTTTCTTATTTTTGAGGGTATGGATGTAATTAGAAAATGATTAGAAATATCATCTTCGTCATATTCAAATATATTTTCATTATCTATTATTAAACAAATTGCATTTTTAAATTTTGCTTTAACTGGCTCTTCAAAATTAGATACTAAATTTGAATAATATTCAATGTATTCTTCATCATTTAAATATTTATCT
Organism: uncultured Thermotogaceae bacterium; assembly: GCA_964478535.1. Classification (GTDB taxonomy): domain Bacteria; phylum Thermotogota; class Thermotogae; order Petrotogales; family Petrotogaceae; genus CAYZNB01. Next base: position 3,377 of record CAYZNB010000064.1, on the reverse strand, counting down.
CCAATTCTTCTCACAAAAACTCCCGGTTGTTTTTCTTCTTCAATTCCTTCTATATATAATCCTGAATCACATGAAAATGTTGGAATACCACTTAATTTATAATAAGAAAGAGCCTTTATTTTTGCATTTTCTAATGGAGATATACCGTTTTCTTCTACATCAATATCAATATTTACATCTTTTAAACCTATTATTTCCATATTCATTCCTTTAAGCATTTCTTTCATGGAAGATAGTTTTGAAGGATTTGATGTCCCGTAAAGTAATTTCATGTTTTTTCTCCTATACATAAAATGATTTATTTTTTATTTTCTATATTTTTAAAATAAAAATACGCTTCTTTCGATAAATCATGATAACAAGCAAAATTTTCTCTGTTATTATATAAATTTTCAAGAAAAATTAATACCGCTTTTTCTTTTGAAATTTTTAGATTTTCTTTCATTTTTTTTATAAGATCTTTAGAATCTTCTTCTTTCCAAGTTAATTTATCTGATAAAAAAACTACAATATCTATATCAGATGCTTTTGGTTTCATAGTAGTATGCGTACTTATTGCCGAAAGAATCTTTTTATCTTTAATTTTAAAAAGATTTTTCGCTAAAATTTTTGATGCTTTTTGATGAAGAATATCTGGATGTTTTGTTTCTTTTTCTAAAACTTTTTCTCCAAAACATTCACAAAAATCAATTATTTCATTTTTTTCTATAACTCGTCCTATATCATGCAAATATGCAGCAGTAACACTTTTTTTGCCGTTAATATCAAAATATCCAGATAATATACGAGCTTTATCAACAACTTCAACTACATGATCATATATGTCTTTTTTTTCATAATGATAAAAAAATTCTTTTATTTTTTTTTCGAATTCTGTGTTTTTTAATTCAATAAAATATTTATCTCTAAATTTGTTTTTCATTAAACCTTCCTTTCTAAATACTTTAAATTATTTCATTACGACAACTGCTATTGTATCAGAATCATCTTTAAACTCTTTTCCGGTTATGTCTGAATAAAAAACTTGATTTTTAAATCCAAATTTTTCTATTAAATTATTTAATGTATCTTTTGAATAAACATGATCAAAAATTCTATAAACTTTTAATTCTTCATCTGTTATAACTATAATTTGATCTAAATATGTGTCTTCTTCAGGATAATGAAAATTTTGATTTAATGCCAAATACGGCTTTTCGCTCCAAAAACCTTCATTCTCTTTTTCGATTTCCCATATTTTTTTTGTGTCTAATTTTTTTCTATATTCATGAGTAAAAGTATCGAAAACAAATTTTCCGCCAGGTTTTAAAGCTTTATATATCTTTTTCAATAAAATATCTCTTTCATCATTTGTAAGTGCACCTAAATCGCAATAAATTAAAATAATTGCATCAAATTCATTTTCATAATCAATCATAGTGTAATTTTGATAAATATATTCAATATTTAATTTTTCTTCTGAATTAATATTTTTTGCATATTCTATTGATCTTTTTGAAAAGTCTATCCCTGTTACTGCATGCCCTAGTTTAGCTAATCGTGATGCGTAAAGACCTGGTCCGCATCCAAGATCTAGTATTTTCATTTTTTTATTTTCAAAAACACTTTCTGATAACCATTTTACAGAAGCCTCAATTGTAGAAGGCAACCTACTTGCTCCATCCCATGAAGTATCAAGATGTGCTTCCAACATTCCTTTTGATATATGCGAATCATCCCAAAAAATATGTTCTGTTCTTTCAAATAATTCTGGTTTTTCTGTAAGATTTAATAATTCATTAATTTTCATTTATTAATCTCCTTCATGTTTTATATGTTCTATATTGTCTGATAAATTCATTACTTTCGTTTTTAAAAAAGTGGGATATATTTCTAAATTTTTAAGGTCTTTTAAATCAACCCATTTAAAAATTAAATTACAATTATCTTCTTTTCCATAAAATTCTGAAACCTTATAAAGTTCGGAATCATTTTTCAATTTCATCAAATAATAAAAAGCTATTTCATGATATTTTTTTTCATCAAAATCAAAAAAATTTTCTACTACCCATAACAATCTTTCAACATCAACTTCTTCATTTATTTCTTCTTTCATCTCTCTAATTAATGTTTCTTCGCTAAATTCGTGAAATTCGTTTCTTCCACCCGGAAGTGCCCAAAAATCATCATTTTCAGATCTATGCACTAAAATTTTATTATCCTGAATCATAACCCCAACAACTCTTAAATTAAATCTGCTATTTTTTCTATCAAAACACAACATATTTTCCACCTTCTTTTATTCATAAAATTTATCCTTAAAATATTCTGTTTTTATATTATATTTTGAAAAATAATCTTTTACTAAACGCTTCATTGCTATACACTCTGTTTCATAATGACCTAATCCTATTATATTTATCCCTATTTTTTCTAATTCTTCAAAATATGCTTTATTTCTTGAAATGCTATTAACTCCTTTAAACTCAGATACTCCCGTTATATATGTATCTACATTTTTTTCTTTTGCAAGTTTTATTATATCAATAATGTTTCCACCACCTGGAGAACAACATATTTTTTTAGGTTTTGTATCATTAAATTGATAAAACATAGTTTTTTTGGATAGACTTTCTATTCTTTCCATTAAATTTTCTATTGCTTCTCCATAATATTCACATTCAACTTCATTGTCTTTATATTTATATGAAAGTCTACCTTGAAAATCTTTAATTAATTCTTTTGCGAAATAATAAGCTGTTGATAACTCCGAATGAAAATCCAATGCCATATGACATACATAAATAGCTATTTTATTATTTTTTAAAACCTCTATATTTTTTGATATGGAGTCATGCCATGAATTATCTATTTGTTTTTGATAATATGGATGATGTGCAAAAATTAAAACATTCTTTTTGTTTTTTTCTACTATATAGTCAAATATATTATTTGTTATAAAAGTTGTAGTAATAATTTCTTCTATGCTTTCTGTAAAATCGACCATCAATCCTGAAGAATATTTTTTAAATTCTGGTTGAATATATTCTTTGATTTTATCTATATAATTTTCAAAATTATTCCAAACATCGAAATAATTAAACGTTTCAAAATCCTTATTAATTTTTTCTAAAATTTCTTTTTTTTCCATAATATCTTTCACCTTCCTTTTTTTTGAAATATTTTTTGAATCTTTAAGTAGAAATCTATATAATTTTTTCTCCGTTTTTTCAACTTTATAATTTTAATTACATATCATATAGAAAAATCTGCAATTTATTAATTATACAAAAATTTATAAATTTTTACAAAAAAATTTTGGTTCTATGTAAAATAGTGTGGAGTGCGACATGAAGTCGTAATATAGATTGCTTGAATAAAGCTACTCCTTCCATTTG
>CAYZNB010000063.1:2951-16345 GCA_964478535.1 uncultured Thermotogaceae bacterium | reverse complement strand
AGATTATATTTTTCTACATATTTTTCTATAGCCATTCCTGAAGAAAAAAGTTCCATACAATCTTTTTTGCCACAATTACATTGAATATTGTAATTTAACGGATAATGAACATGGCCTATCTCTACTGCTGCTCCATTAAATCCTGTATAAATCTTTTTATCTATAATTACAGAAGCACCAAGTCCTGTACCAATAAAAATACCTAAAGCATTTTTAAAATCGTCTTTATAAAATGTTGCATATTCTCCAAGTAATTGTAAATTAACATCACGAGTTATATGCACCGGTACAGAGTATTTTAAAGTACTACTTTCAATAGATTTTAAATTTGGTGCTGATAAAATATTTCCATTATTATCTACTACTGCTGGAACGCCTATTATTATTCCTGATATTTTTTCATCATAAATTTTATCAATTGTTTCTATAAAAAAATCTATTCCTTTTTCATTTATAACATTAGAATCTATTTTATCAAAATGTGATATAACATCATTTTCAACAACTCCGTAAGTTGTTTTAGTTCCTCCAACATCAAATACCATTACTTTATCTAAAATAGGTTTCACCTTCTTTCAATATTAAACCCATCAGTTGTCTTAAATACTCTTGTTTTGAAACCACCTTCATCAATTATTTTTTGATAATTAAAACCTCCATCAAAAGTATAGACAGACATAAATTTCAAAGGTGTTTTACCTACATTAATTATTCTGTGAGCCCATTCATAATCTATATGAAGAATTGTACCTTTAGAAAAATTAAGCACTTCTTCTTCATTTTCTTTTTTTAATAAAGCAAGTCCTTCGCCATTGAGACAAAAATATATTTCCGAAAATTTTTTTGCATGATAATGTCCGCTTGTAAAATAAAATTCATTATTGACAGTCCCAGAATATATTGTTGTTGTTGAAACAATTAAATGACCACTCGAATTATTTTTATCAAACTTTTCGACTAAATACAAAATAGGATTCTCATTCAACAATTCGGGAGTAATATTTTCATAATAACTTGATAAATCTGATAATTTCTTTATATAAATATCGGTGAGGTTTTGAAGTTCTGTTAAATCAAAATCAAAAATAGTTTGAGAAGTCATAAATAAATAAATACCTCCTGTATGATTAATTTCTTTTAATCAATATATTATTTTGTTAAATATCTTTTATTTAGTTTATTCAATTTTTCTAAAGCTTTTTCAAATCCTTCTTTATCTCCAAATAATCCCGAGCTTCCTAAAATTAAAATATCTACAGGGTGACTTGTAATTTCTTCTATAGTTTTTTCATTAACAGAACCATCAATCATCAAATCAAAATTATAATTGAATTTTTTTCTCAACTCATCAAGCTCGTCAAACTTAAAAAGAGCTTCTTTAACGAATTTTTGTCCTGCAAAACCTGGATCAACAGTCATAACTGTAATTAAATCCAATCTAGGAAGTAAATATTTTATACTTTCTACTGAAGTTACAGGAGATAAAACTATACCCGCTTTAATTCCAGCTGCTTTTATTTTATCTATAAGCCTAAAAACATTATTTGGATTACTTTCTATATGAAAAGAAATAGAGTAAAATCTAAAATCTATTAGTTTATCTATAAAAGAGGCCGGATCTTTAACCATTAAATGTGCATCAAATTTCATATTTGAATATTCTATAAAATCTTTTGCCATATCTAATCCAAGTGTCACATTCGGCACAAAATTTCCATCCATTATATCGTAATGTATTCTATTAATTCCTGCGGCTTTAAGTCTATCAAAATCATTTGCCAGATTTAGCAAATTGGCACACATTAATGATGCTGAATATTCCATAATTATCACCTTTCCTTATTTAATCCTTTTTACTTAAAATAACTTTATTAGCATAAACAGTTCCAACTATAACAACACCTGTAACGATTTGTTGATAATATGTTTGAACATTTAAAATATTTAATGCATTATTTATTACTCCAACAACTAATGCTCCTATTAAAGTTCCAGGAATACTTCCAACTCCTCCAAAGAAACTAGTTCCTCCTATTGCTGTAGAAGCAATCGCAAACAATTCATAACCATTTCCCGCTAAAGGTTCTGCTGCACCAACTCTTGCTGTCATCAAAATACCTGCAAGTCCTGCCATCAATCCAGATATTGTAAATGCGAGAATATTCGCTTTATTTATTCTTACTCCAGATATCCAAGCTGCTTTATTGTTTCCTCCAAAAGCATAAATACTTCTTCCTGCTTTTGAGTATTTAGCAAAAATATGAATAATAACCGCTGCAATAATTACAATAATTATTGGTATAGGTATTTCTCCTAAATAACCTGCAAATTTCATATTAAATTCATAAGGATAATTGAATATAGGTCTTCCTTCACTTAACACAAGACTTATTCCTCTATAAATATTTAATGTTCCAAGCGTTATTATAAATGGGGGTAATTTTGTAAAAGATACTAAAGTGCCGTTTATAAATCCTAAAAAAGCTCCGAATAAAAGCCCTCCCACTATAACTGCTGGAAAAATCCCCCAGCCTGCAACCATCAGTTTTGCTGTCACAATTCCCGTCAAAGCCATAGTCGAACCTACAGACAAGTCAATACCTGAAGTTAAAATTGCAAACATTTGGCCCATACCTATTATCATAAAAATTGAAGATTGAACCAGAACTTGCGTTATGTTATTTTTTGTTAGAAAATATGGACTTAATAAAGAAATTATAAATATTAAGATTACAAATATCATTAAAGTTCCATATTTTTCCCAAAACCTTGAGAAATTAATTTTTGATTTGGTATTTTCTTTTGACATTATTACCTCCTGATTAAGCAGTTGCCGCTTTCAAAATTTCATTATCTGTTATATTTTTATTTTCAAATTCTGCTATTGTTTTTCCTTCTTTAAATACATATATTCTATCCGAAACCATTTTTATTTCAGGTAATTCAGATGAAATTATAATAATCGAAAGACCTTTTTCCGCAAGATCAAAAATAAATTTGTAAATATCTTCTTTTGCTCCTACGTCAATTCCTCTTGTCGGTTCATCTAAAATAAGAACGTTAGAATTTGTATAAAACCATTTACTTATAACAATTTTTTGTTGATTTCCACCACTTAACGTTAATACATCATCATTGATAGAATTGATCTTAATTTTAAATAAATCTTTAGCATATTTCATAATCGCTTTTTCTTTTTTAAATTCATTCCATCCCCAAAAACCTTTTATTGAGTTTTTTATAAAGTAAGGTAATGAGTTATTTTGTTTTGCATCAAAAGTAAAAACTAACCCTTCACTTCTTCTATCTTCTGAAATATATCCCACACCATTTTTTAAAGCATCATAAGGAGATTTAAACTTCACATTTTTATTGTTGTAATTTATTGTTCCAGATTTTATTTTTTCTACACCTATTACAGATCTCATTGTTTCTGTTCTTCCAGAACCAACAATTCCAAACATTCCAATTATTTCGCCTTTCCTCACATAAAAAGATACATCTTTAACTTTTTTCCCTGAAGATAAATTATCTACTTTAAATACTGTTTCTGAATTACTAAAATCTTTAACTTGTTTTTCATAAGAATATTTCATGCTCAGTTTTTTTCCTACCATTTTTTCAACTATTTTATCAATATCAATTTCTTCTTTTGAAAAAAAACTTGTTGTTTTCCCATCTCTCAATACCGTGACATTGTCTGATATTTTTTTTATTTCATTTAGTTTATGCGAAATATAAATAATTGAAATATTTCTTTCTTTTAATTTATCTATTATCTTAAATAAAATTTCTATTTCCGCTTCACTCAAAGAAGAAGTAGGCTCATCCATAATAATAATTTCAGAACTTTCATAAACACATCTAGCTATTTCGAGAAGTTGTTTTTCTCCCATAGTAAGTGAACTAACTTTTTCTAAAGGATCAAAATTAAGATCTAAAGATTTTAAAAAAATTTCAGTATCTTTTCTCAATTTTTTCCAGTTCAAAAACCCTATACCTTTAGATATTTTTGAAATATTAAATGATTCAACTATAGTCTGAGTATCAATAACGCTTAATTCTTGATGCACTATTGAAATCCCTAATTCTTTTGATTTTTGAGGCGTGAGATTTTTAACCTCTTCACCTTTTATTTCGAGAATTCCACCTGTTGGCTGATAAATACCACCTAATATTTTTATTAAAGTTGATTTTCCAGCTCCATTTTCACCAACAATTGCATGAATGTCACCTTTTTTTAACGAAAAAGTGATATCATCTAAAGCGGCTACTCCTGAAAAAAGCTTTTTAATATTTTTAGCTTTTATTATGTAGTCTGATTTTGTCATAACAAACCTAAACTCCTTTTTTAGTTCATCCCCCGTGCAGGGGGGATGAATTATTTAACTAATTTTGAAGGAACTTCTCCATCTAATGCGTTTAAAGCAAACACTACCATTCTTAATCCTGCAACACCTATATTATAAGGATCTTGTGCTATCGTTGCAGATAATCTTCCAGCTTGAACCGATTGTATAGCTTCAGAAACCCCATCTGTTCCTACAACAATAATTTTGCCTAATTTATTTGCATTTGCAACGGCTTGAACCGCACCTAATGCCATAGTATCGTTTGCACAATAAATAGCTTTTAAATTAGGATATCTCTGTATCATATTTGTCGCTACGTTTACTGCCATCATTCTATCCCAATTAGCCGGCTGACTTGAGACTAATTCTATACTACTAAAAGGTTTGATCCCTTCTATAAATCCATTTTTTCTGTCTTCTCCAGATTTGTTACCAGCCATTCCTTCTATAACAGCCACTTGCCCTCTTCCGTTAATTTTTTCTGCAACAAATTCTGCTGCTTGTTTACCTACATTAAAATTATTTGTATTTACAAACCCTGCTAAAGCTCCGCCTGCTCTATATAGAGAATCTCTATCAACAGATTCATCGAGATTAACAACCGGTATTCCCATTTTTGTTGCTCTAACTATTCCAGGAATCAAATTTGTTGGAGTTATTGGTGCAACTGCGAGTCCATCATAACCTCTGTTAAGTATAGTCTCCATTAAAGAAAGTTGCCCTTGAATATCCCCTTCATTTGAAACGGCATAAATATCTACTTTAATTCCTAATCTTGCTGCTTCATCTTCGATACCATTTTTCATTTCAACCCAAAAGTCATTTGCAAGAGTTTTCAATATAACGGCAATTTTGTACTCTTTATCAGCTTCAAGATTTTCTGTAACCCCAAGAATCCCTCCACCTGCAAATACTGATAAAGTAAAAGCTACTACCAAAACGAATAACATAAATTTCTTCATACCTATACCTCCCTTTTTATGTAGAAGATCTTTCAACCACTTCTACATTTAAAATAATTTTGTTTTTGTGCAGATTATTATTTATCAAGGACAAAACCATGTTAAAAGCTTCAACTCCCATAGTTCTTTTTTTCTGATGAATAGAAGATAATTCCGGTGTTACATACTCACATTCTTTAATATCATCAAACCCAAGAATAGAAATATTTTCTGGAACTTTCATCTTATTTCTTATTACTTTTAAAACACCTAAAGCAAGTAAGTCGCTTAATGCAAATATCGCATCAAATTTTTTTATAAATTCTAAATTTTGAACAGCAAAATTTTCTGCACTTTCAACATCTACACTCTCAATTTCTTTTATTGCATAGTTGATTTTAAAATTTTGATTCAACATAAATTCTTTACATCCATTCAATCTCTGAATATTAGTTTCAAATCTTTTAGGCCCCGATAAAATAAGAATATTTTTTCTCTTTTTTTTATTTACAAGAAATTCCATTCCTTTATATCCGCCAAGATAATTATCTGAAGTGATTTCATATTTCGCCCCTTCAACGTGTCTATCAGAAAAAATTATTGGAATTTGAGAATTAGAATAATTGTTTTTATGATTAGTTGATATTATTATTAAACCATCTACTTTTCTAGCCGAAAATTCTTTTACGAGCTTTTTTTCAAGTTCATAGGATTCTAGAGAGTCGCCGATTAAAACTGTATAGTTATTTTTTAAAGCTTCATGATGAACCCCTTTACAGAATCTTGAAAAAAACTGATTTGATAAATCTGGTACAATTAAACCAATAGAATTTGTTTTGTTTAACCTAAGGCTTCTTGCTAAAAAATTAGGCGTATAATCTAATTTTTCACAAGCTTTAAGAACTAATTCTTTAGATTTTTTTGAAACTCCTGCATAATTATTTAATACTTTTGAAACGGTTGATTTTGAAACCCCAGATATTTTAGCTATGTCATCATAATTAATTTCTTTTTTCATTATATTATCCTCCATCTTTTTTGAAATCAATTTTTTTAAATATATAAAAATCTTTTTAATTAAGGTTTTAATATTATCGAAATCGGTTTCTATAACATTATAACTTTTTAATTAATAATATAAAAATCCATTTTAAGATGTTTATTTATAATTATATGAATTTAATCACAAATAAGAAAGATAATAATAAGAATTATTAATTTTTCTTTAAAAATATATAGCGATATCTAATTTTTTTAAAATTTTGTGTATTTTTCAAACTCTTACAAAAGTTAATGACTAAGCTATAATTTTTCATTTTATTTAAACTTCTTTTCCTTTCTATTTTTAGACATTCCAACTTCCTCTTGAAGCAAAAGGCTTCTATATGATATAATTTAATAAAACTTGAACAAAAAGAAAATATTTGGGGGAAACCATGTTCATATTTTTTTCAAACTCAAGAAAAATAATTAAATATTTTTTAAATATTGCTATTTTAATTGTTTTTTTATTGATATGTTTTTCTTTATATAATAAATTCACAGAATATAAAGCTGTTTATTCTTACAATGAAAAGTATCTTGAATTATATGAGAATTATACTAATTTTTCTGAAAGTCAAAGAAAAGAAATTTTTGATTTTTTGAATTTTTTAGAAACTCATAATTTTAAAATTTTTGAATATGAATATAATTTTTCAAAAGGGTCTCAGGCTTTAGTAGTTGGAAGTTTTCCTAAAAATCACAAAATATCTTCTAAATATAGTTTTGAAATTATTAATTCTTATGATTTTCAAGAATTGTTATTTGTTGTAATTAAATTTTATGAGAGGCACTGATTATGATTAAAAAAATCTTAATTCTAATATTTTTTATTATTATATTTATAATTATTAATTTTTTTGAAATTAAAGCCGAAAAAAATAAATTTGAAATTCTTTTTTCTGATGCAGAAAAAGGGAATTCTCTTGACATTAAAAAAATTACTTTTGTGATCAATGAAATTTTTCTTTCTCAAGAAAATATTTTAGAAATAAAAATCACAAGAAATAACACTAACTTGATTTATATGAATGATTTTTTTGATTTTGATTATGTGATTTTAATCCCTGAATTCGAATACGTTATTGACAAAAAAAATAATAATTTTCAGAACAATTATTCTATTTTTAATTCTTTAAAAATGAATGTTGAGATTTTATGGAAAAACAGAAATAATTTGAAAGAATTTTTTCCTGAAAATTTAATTTTTTCGGGTATGAGAATTAATGTTCAGAATGAAAAAATTGGTTATGCATATTTTTTTGACGAACTTATTGAATTAAAAATTAATGAAAATATCGGTAATAGTAAAGTAATAGATATTTTTGAAAATGGAATTTTATTACTTACCGAAGATGGCAATTTTGAGGTTATATTATGAAAAAAATATTTTTAGTTTTGTCTTTTGTTATTTTAATTTCTTTATTATATAGCGAAAAAATAATATTATCTTTTGATAAAGAAACAAACTCAAATATTTTTAGTTTTCAAGATATCAAAATTACAGAAAGTTATGTGAACTCTTCCAACACTATTTTCACGTTCTTCTTTGATAAAAACATTATTGAAGAAAAGACTATCTTTCTTGATAAAGGCCCTTTAAAAAAAGCTTTTTTAATTGAAAACAAAGTAATTTTTACTTCCTATTTTCCAATAAAAAATTTTAAAACATATGAAAATAAAATCATTTTTGAAAGTGAGATAGTATTCCAAAATGAAAAATTGATATTTAATAACATAAAATTGGAAGATCTAATAAAAATTATTTTTAATGAAATTGGATGGCAATATTTTTTTCTTAATCAAATTCCTGATATTTCTATGAATATAAATTCCAAAGATTTATATAAAGAAACTATATTGAGGATTTTAGAAGAATTTTATAAAATTCAAGCTCATTTTTATGATGAAAAAACCATCTTTATTGGGAATTCTAATTCAGAAAACCACTATTCAACGCCTATAAAAATTGATTTTGAGGATAAAGCGGATACTGCTGATAATATTTTAAAAGAAAAAGAGTTTTATGTTATACCAAGTTTTTTTGATTTAAGTAAGCTTGAAAATTTATTCGAATGTAGTTTTATAGAAATTTCTGATAAAATTTATGTTTCAAAATTATTTGAAGAAGAATTTTTAAAACTTCAGCAAATTTTAAAAATTTTAGATACACACTTTTTAGAAAGCATTTCTGAAAATTCTATAATGCAAGAATTTCATGAAGAAGAACTTATTGAAGAAAAAATTTTTTTTATTTTAGAATCTGAAGAAGATTTAAATTTTTTAAAAAATTATTTTAATTATATATTTTTTGAGTTAAATGATAATAAATTTCTTTTTTACTCTACCGAAAAAGAAAAGCAAGATATTTTAAATATAAGTAATTTAATTAATAAAAAAAATGAAAATGTTGAAGAATTTAATGGTATAATTGTAGAGGAAGAACAATTTTTTGTATATAATTCTGATAGAAATTTATATGATTTGAAAAATATTTTTGATTTGGCTATAACAAAAATTGATAATTACTATATATTTAAAGGTTTTGAATCTGAATTAAATTTATTGATTGAACTATTAAATTTAATTGATAAAGATATCGAATCCTCTATAGATAAAAAAACAGATCTTGTAGATGAGGTTTTAGACGAAAATATTCATCATAGCGAAAAAATATTGAAATCATTTTTTGATTTAAAATTTCTTGAAAATATTTATGAGGTTAAGATTAATCATATTTATGAAGATTATTATATTTTAAAAACAGATGAAGATACTTTTGAAAAAATTATTACACTTTTACCTCTTGTAGAAAAGAAAATTCAAAAAGATGTTGATCTTGTTGAAGAAAAAATTAGTTTTATACAAGATTATATAATCATAAGTTCCAAACAAGAAAATATTTTTACTACTCTTTTAACCCAAGAAAATATTGATTTTAAAATTATTTTAAAAAACGAAGATTACTATTTTTATATGCTTAATTACAATGAAAATCAAAAGAGACTTGTAAATTCTTTTTTAGAATATTCTGAAAACATTTCTAATCTGCAACTTTCTTTAGAAGAATGTATAAAAATTATTTCAGAACTTTACGATAAAAATATAGTTTATAATTTCACGTCTTCAAAAAAAATTAATATCAATTATAATAAATTCGATCTTGATATGTTATTGTATATATTAGTTTCTAATGGAATAAATTATCATTTTTTTGACGAAAAAACTATTTATTTATACGAATCAGAAAAGCTTTTGAAGTTTGAATTTTATGTCTTCGCTTTAAAAAAAGTCGATAATTTTAATGTAGATTTTATGAATTTAATAAGCTTATATTTGTCAGAAAAAATTGTTGAATTTTCAAGTTATAAAAATGAAACTAGCACAGCATATTTAATTTCAAATCCTATTATACACGCAAAAGAAAATGAAACAGCAAACTTAAGTTCTTTACTATCAATACCTATTTTTAAAGACGATGAATTGATTTCAAAAATAGAGTCTGGTTTTAGTCTTGAAGTAACCGGTTTTTATGATAGAATTACAGAAACAGTTCATACAAATATTAATTTAAAAATAAGCGAAATAAAAGATTATGGTAGCAAAAGTGTTGATGAACGCACAGTTAAAACTAATTTTTACACAAACAACAATGATTTTATAAAAGTCAGCTCTATGACATTTGAAAATACTACCGAAATATTATCAGGCGTTCCTATATTGAAATCTATTCCTTTAATAGGTAAAATATTTCAAAAAAAAGAATATAATTACTCTATTTATGAAATGGTTATATTACTTAAAACAACTGTTCTCAACAGTCCAGAAAATGAATATTAGAGGTGATTTTTTTGATCAGAAAAAGTTTTTTTGCAGGAAAATTTTATCCAGAAACAGCTGAAGAAATAAACATATTATTTGATCATTATTTTGAAAAAAAACAAGCATTGAAAGAAAAATTGATAGTTCCTTCTGGATTAATTGTACCTCACGCAGGATATGTTTTTTCAGGAAGGACTGCTGCAAAAGGTTATAGAAGAATTTTAGAGAAAGGGCAAGTAAAAAGAGTTTTTATTCTTAGTCCAAATCATACAGGTTTGGGAGAAAAAGTTTCTGTTTTCAGCAAAGGCTATTGGAGTACTCCTCTTGGAAAAATCAAAGTTGATGAAGAAACTGCAAATGAATTAATAAAATCTGAAATTTTTAAAGATGATTTCAAAGCTCATTTAAGAGAACATTCTATAGAAGTACAGATTCCCTTTATTCAATATTGTTTTGGAAATGAAGTTTCTATAATCCCTATTACTTTAAAAGATCAAAGATTTTCCACCTCTTATAAAATTGCTGAATTCTTAAGAGGTATTTTGAATGAAGGCGATTTAATAATAGCTTCAACTGATTTGAATCATTATGAAGATCATGAAACAACCGTAAAAAAAGATGAAAAATTGATAGAAACTCTTAAGACTTTTGAAGCAAAAAAAATGTATGATACAATAAAAGAATATAACATTACTATGTGTGGATATGGACCTGTTTCTGTACTTCTTAATTTAGGATTTAAAAATATAGAAATTATTGAACATATAACAAGCGGTGAGATGATTATGGAATATGATAGTGTAGTAGGTTACTTATCAGCTCTTTTATATTAAAAACGTATGGAGGTGTTAAATTATGGTTGTTGAAACCGAATTCGGGAAAGTTATTGTGAAAAACGAAGTAGTTAGAGAAGTCGTATATAAAGCGGTTATAGAATCTTATGGTGCAGTACAAATGGGAAGACAAGGTTTTTTTGATAAAATAGCTAATTGGCTTTCTAAAGAAGAATCAAAAGGAATTAATGTTGTAGAAGAAGGCGGAAAAATTTTAGTTGATTTGTTTTTAGTAGTGGAATATGGCCTGCCTGTAAAAAAAGTAGCAGAAAATACTCAAGAGAATGTTTATCATAGAATAAACTCTATGTTGAACTATGATAATGTTTGTGTAAACGTCCACATTTCTGGATTAAAGATATAAAAAGGAGATAAAATTTTTATGAAATTATATTTAGAGGGACAAGATATTTATTTAGGAATTAAAAAGGCAGCCGAAGAATTGATTAAAAACAAAGATGAAATAAACGCATTAAATGTATTTCCTGTACCTGATGGAGATACAGGTTCTAATATGAGTTCAGCTATGTTAGAAGCTTGTGAGTGGCTCAACAAAGTTAAAGATACTGATAACACTAAAGAAGTATTAAAAGCTCTTAGAGACGGTTTATTAATGGGAGCAAGAGGAAATTCGGGAGTAATTTTATCTCAAATATTTAGAGGTTTTACTGAACACTTAGAAAACATTAAAAAAATTCAAACTTCAGATTTTATAAATGCAATTAAAACAGCAAAAGATGTTTCTTATAATGCTGTTATGAAACCTGTTGAAGGCACTATGTTAACCCTTATGAGAAGGTTATATGAAAGAGCTGACGTTGAATTAAGAGAAGAAAAAGATTTTCTTGACTTTACAGATAAACTTATTAAAATATCGTTTGAGTTGGTTGATGAAACTCCAAAATACTTAAAAAAATTGAGAGAAGCTAATGTTGTTGATGCTGGTGCTTTAGGTGTAGCCTATATTTTTAAAGGAATAAGAGACGCTATTCACGGAGATACCGAAGTTGATCTTGAAAAAATAAAAAGTGCTTCTACAAAAGAAATTGCAACTATTGCTTTTGAAGATTTAACTTTTCAATATTGTACTGAATGCGTATTAAAACTTAGTGCTAATGACATAAGCAAACCCGAACTAGATTCGTTACGTGCTTTTTTAGATGAAATGGGAGATTCTATAGTTCTTGTTCATCAGAACGAATTTTTAAAATGCCATGTGCATACTAATCATCCTGGACACGTTTTTGAAAAATTCCTTGAATACGGCGATTTAATGAAAATTAAAGTCGATAATATGAAAATGCAACATGAACACGTTGTAGAAAGTGGTGTTTCAAAACCACAAATTCAGAGTGATTCATACCCAGAAAGAAATTGGGGAATAATTACTGTATCACCCGGAAAAGGTTTAACAGAAATTTTTAAAAGCCTCGGAGTTAATGAAGTAATTTCTGGCGGTCAAACTATGAATCCAAGCGTTAGAGATTTTAGTGCGGCGATTGATAAAATGCCTTATAAAAATATTATAATACTCCCTAATAACCCAAATATAATAATGACTGCAGAAAAATCAAAAGAAATGACAGACAAAAATATACTCGTAATACCCACAAAATATGTACAGGAAGGTATATCTGCGTTATTAGCTTACGATGATAATCTAGATTATGAAACTGTTGAAACAGCTATGAATGATATAATAAAATCTATAATACCTATTCAGGCTACTTACGCTGTAAGAGATTCTGAAATTGGTGAGGAAAAAATCAAAAAAGGCGAATATCTTATTTTTGCCGGAAAAGACTTAAAAGAACACGGAAAAAACCTTTATAAAAAAACCGAAATGGTATTAAATCAATTTCTTGATGAAGGTTTTGAAATTGTCACTATTTTCCATGGAGAAGGTGCTAATCTTAAAGATATAGAAAAAATGGTAAATAGAATTGTTTCTAAGCATTCTGATGTTGAAATAGAAATACATGAAGGCGGACAAAAACATTATCCAATGTTAATTTCTTTAGAGTAGTGGAGGGAATAGTTTTGAATATACAGACCTTAATCAATAAATTGAATGAATTCTGGGCTGAAAATGGTTGTATGATTGAGCAACCATATGATCTTGAAATGGGTGCTGGTACTTATCACCCTTTAACTTTTTTTGGAAGCCTTGATAAACAAAATTTAAAAGTCGCTTATATACAACCATCAAGAAGACCTACTGATGGGAGGTATGGTGAAAACCCAAACAGAATGCAAAGATTTTATCAGTATCAAGTTCTTATAAAACCCTCTCCTGAAAATATTCAAGAATTATATTTAGAATCTCTTAAAAATATAGGAATAAATCCTCTCGAACACGACATAAGATTTGTTGAAGATAATTGGGAGTCTCCAACTCTTGGAGC
>CAYZNB010000063.1:0-2851 GCA_964478535.1 uncultured Thermotogaceae bacterium | reverse complement strand
CCAAAAAAATTATGTTTTGATTCGGAAAAAAAACCTACAAAAGTTTTAGAAGGATTTATTAAAAAAAATGGTATTGATTATGAAAAATTATTCTCCAAATCAATAAAAGATGTAGAATATATTTTTGCTAAAATAGAAAAAAAAGGCGAAAAAACTGAAACAATTTTAAACAGAATTATTCCTGAAATCACTTTAAATATTAAATTTAATAAACCTATGAAATGGGGATTTAATAAAGAATTCGTTAGACCTATTCACTGGGTTTTAGGTCTTTATAATGATAAAATTTTAAATTTTGAAATTTTTGGAAAAACTTCTTCTAATATAACTTATGGTCACAGAACTTTCGGCAAAAAAGAAATTGTTTTGAACTGTGATGATTACTTTAAAAAAATGGAAGAAAATTTTGTTGTTTGTAATATTGAGAAAAGAAAAGAAAAAATTATTAATGAACTAGAAAATGTAAAAAAAGAAAATAATTTTGATATTGATTTTGATGAAAATTTAATTATGGAAATTGCAAAACTTACGGAATTTCCTTCTGCTGTCGTTGGAGATTTTAAAGAAAAATACCTTTCTCTTCCCGAAGAATTAATAATTACGACAGTAAAACATCATCAACGTTCTTTCATAGCAAAAAAAGATGGAAAAATTACAAATAAATATATTTCTTTTCAAGATGGATACGGCAGAGAACATAATGTAAAAAAAGGTTATTCAAGAGTAATAAACGCTAGACTTGATGATGCTTATTTTTATTTCAAAGATGATATAATAATTCCTGTTGAAAATCGCCTAAAAGAGCTGGAAAAAATAATCTATCAAAAAGAACTCGGTACTTATAAGGAAAAGATAGAAAAAATTCAATTATTTTCAGAAATTATTGCCGCTGAACTTGGTTATAATTCTTTTGATACAGTGAAAAGAGCGGCACTTCTTTCGAAAATAGATATTCCATCAAAAATAGTTTTTGAATTTCCTGAAATTCAGGGAAAAATGGCAAAAATATACTTAAAAAGTCAAAATGAACCTTCTGAAATTTATACGGCTGCTTATGACCATTATAAACCTACAGATGAAAATGACTCTATTTCTTCATGTATGACAGCTAACATAATTTCAATTGCAGATAAAATTGATGATATAATCAGTTTCTTTTCGATTGGGAAAATCCCTACCGGCTCAAAAGATCCTTTTGCTTTAAGAAGAAAAGCTTTTGGAATTTTTAGAATATTGATAGAAAAAGAAATGGATATTAATTTAATAGATATAATAGAAAAATTCAAAAAAAATCACAATATTTCTTTCGATTATGATTCCTTAAATGAATTTATGAAAAATAGATTTGAATCTTTATTAGCAAAAGAAAAAATAAGTACAGAAATTATAAATTCTGTTTCTATTAATTGGAAAAAACCTTTAAGGGCTTTTATATCTGCAAAAGCGTTAAGTGATCATCTCAACAAAGATGAATTCAAACAATTTGTCAGTGCCTTTCAAAGAGTTTATAACATTACTAAAAACCATAATGGAAATGAATATAATGGTAGATTATTCAAAAAAACAGAAGAAAAAATATTATTTGAAAAATATTTGGAAACAAAGGCTGAATATGAAAAATTCTTGTCAAGAATAGATTATTCTTCAGCAATAAATGTTTTAATACAGATGAAACCAGAGATAGATAATTTTTTTGATAACATATTTGTTATGGATAAAGACGAAAGCATCAGACTAAATAGACTGAATTTTTTTAAAGTTTTATCTAATATGTTTTTAGAAATTGGTGATATAACAAACTTATACACTTAAATTTTGATTCTGTTTTAAAACATCCAGAATTTCTGAAAAAAATTAATTTCATCCAAAAGGGAGGGGATTTAATGAATATATTAAAAATTTTTGACACTGTAAAACAAAAAAATATTATTGTAGATTATTCTTTTTATGATAAGAGTAAAAACATTTCTTATCCTTCAATAATTTATTTTAACGGGCATTCTAAAGAATACGGAGAAGGAACTGTAATATTATTTGATTTTGATCGAGTTCTTGAAATTTGGTCAAATGAAGAATTACAAAGCGGCGAATTTTTTAATTTAAAGAATGAATTATATAAAGAAACTGGGTTAAATTATATAGTAGAAAAATTGGAAATTTCTACTTGTTGGGAAGATTTTAACGAATACGCGACCTTTTTTATTGAAAGTGGTGAAGTTGACATAGTAGCTATGAATTTCGAAAAAAAGAAATTCATTAATGAGGATTATTTAAATCTTTTTGAAAAATCTATTAGTAATTTATCTTTAATCAGTCAAAAAGCAATTAACTTAATTTCGCCAAGCAAAAGTATTCTAAAACTTGATATAATAAGCTCAGGGAAAATGCTCATTTTTAATATTGATACACAAGAATATGTTAAACTAGCCAATAAACTTGAAACTGAAATGGAAAAAAAGTTGTTATGGTTAATAATAAATGTTTTATTAAAAAGGTCTATAATGATGTACGGAAAAAATTTGAACCCTTCTCCTATTAATAGAGGTATGATTGGAATATTTATTGAAAAGGTTGATCCAGTAGAGCTTGAAAAATCTCTTGAAATAATCAATGAAAAACTTTTTATAACAAACGAACAAGTCTTTGAACTATATCAAAAATACAGTAAATATGTTAAAAATCTTGAAAACATATATAAAATTAATCAAAGTCTCAGCAATGAAAAACTTTCTACAGTAATTGAAATTATAGAAAATCTTTTGGTTGATCACATATTAAATGAAGAAAATTCTTTAATAAAAAGTTTGTATGAAATAGGAAATTCATTAAGATAAAACAAAACTAAAGCAAA
>CAYZNB010000062.1:0-16358 GCA_964478535.1 uncultured Thermotogaceae bacterium | reverse complement strand
CTTCTGGGTGCGAATCTCCGCATTCATAAATATTTCCAGGAAGAATTCCCATTTGTCTTAAATCCATCTTTTCCATATAATAATCATCGTCATAAGTGTAATAACAAGTGTCAAATTTTTTACCTTCAATATATTCACAACCATCGCTAATTAATATATCTATTTTACTGTATATTCCAAAATCATAATTAGTGAACTCTTTAAATTTTTTGAATATGAAATAGATATCTTCTAAATTTATTTGATCTCTGTTTTTTTCAATTTTTATATATTCATACAGATAATTGTCTAACATTATATATATTTTATCATCATTTATCTCTTTATCTAATAACCAAGATGTAAATCTATTTATTAGATTATTAAATATTTTTTCATTATAATATATTTCTCTTGTGCCTGTTTTATTTTTTAAATATGCAAAATGAGTATTTTCATGTCTTGCAAAAAATATATAGAATAAAGAATAATCTTCTTTATTATTAATTTTTTTTATATCTTTTATATATCCGCTATTTTTATAATAGTCGTTAATATCATTATAGGTTATCATTTTTTTCTCACTCCTTTTTTTAAAAATAAATAATTATTTCTTCTAGTTATTATGGCGTATATAGCAGCAGTATTTTTGCTTTTAGTCAACAGACTATAGATAATATATTATGAAAACAAATGTAACAATAATTGATTTTTTAATTTTTTATTATACTACCAGATTTGTATGGAACTACTTCTATTTTAGAATTTATTCTTTCTTTTAATTCACTTACATGTGATATTATTCCTACTATTCTTCCAGTTTTGTTTAATTCACTTAATATTTCAATTGCACTGTCTAATGAATTACTATCAAGACTTCCAAAACCTTCGTCTATAAATATTGCATCTAATGATATACCTCCTGAATGGCTTTGAACTACATTAGCTAAACCAAGAGCAAGAGATAGTGAGGTTTTGAAACTTTCACCGCCTGAAAGAGTTTGGATTTCTCTTTCTTTTGCTGTGTAATTATCAAAGATCATTATTTCAAGACCTTCTCTTCTTCTTCCATCCAATACTTGTGTTGCTCTAAACAGTTTATATCGGTTATCTGTCATTTTTTTAAGACTTTGATTTGCTTGAAATAATATTTTTTCAAAATAATAAGCTAATACATATTTGCTAAGACTTATATTTGAGTTATTAATACCTTTGCTTATATCGTTTATATGTTTTATTATTTCATATTGTTTTTCTTTGGCTTCAATTTCTGTGTTTATTTCTGTTATTTTATCTATTGTTTTTTCTAAATTATCAATTTTGTTTTTTAGTGTAGTTTTATTAGTTATTAGTTCTTCTATTTGAAAGTTTAAATTGTTTAGTTTTTCTTTTATAGGATTAATATCGGTTTTTTCTATATTTTTTGTTTCGTTTTGTTTTTCTTCAAATAAATTTTGGATTTTTTGTAATTGATCATTGTATATTTTTATTTCTTTTTCTAATTGTTGTATTTCTTCATGAGATTTTTTGTATTCTCTATATTCTTCAATGTTATCAAAGTTATTGTTTTTTAACATATTATTTAATTTTTTCAGATTAATTTCTTCTTCTTTTTTAAGGTATTCTAATTCTTTTTTTTGATTTTCAATTGAACCTTTTAATGAGTTTATTTCGTCATTTAATTTATCTACATTATTTTTTAATTTAATATAATTTTTTTCTGTAGATTTTATAAATGTTTGTTTTTTGTTTATTTGTTCTATAACTTTTTCTTTTGTTTCACCTTTTAATTCATCTTTTAAAGTTTTTTGTTGTGTTTCTAATGTTGTTGTTGATTTATTTGTTTCTTGAATTGTTTCATTTATTTTTTTTATTTTTTCTTCTAATTCTTTATTTTCTTTTTTTAAATTATAGTTGTTTTCTTTTTTAATTTTTATATTGTGTTCAATTTTTTTATTTTCTGAGAATTTTTCTTTTTGATTTTTTATTTCTTGATCTAAATTTCGGGTTATGTTTTTTAAATGTTCTTTTTTGTTATTCTTGTCTATCTCAGATATATTTAATTCTTGATTTATTCTTTTAAATTCTTGATTTATATTATCTTTTAATTTTATATATTCTGTATTTATTTCATCAAATTGTTTTTCTACTTTTTCAAAAGTATTTTCAATGTTTTTTATTTCATCTGATATATTTTGTATATCATCTTGATTTACAATTTTTGTTTCAGTTTTTGCCGAATTAGGATGATTAGTTGAACCGCATACTGGACATGGTTCTCCTTGTTTTAATTCTTTTGCTAATATGAATGATTGAGAATTGATTAATTCTTTTGTTTTTATTTCTAACTCTTTTCTTTTCTCTTTTAATAGATTATATATATTACTTTTTTCTTCAGATATTTTTTTGTATTTTTTATTTAGGTTTTCTAATTTATCAATATTTTTTATAGTATTTTTTGATAATTTTAGTATTTTTTCTTTTTCTTTAATTTTATTGTCTAACATTTCTATTTGCAAATCAGAGTTTTCATCTATATAGTTTTCATTTTTTTCTATTTCATTAATGTTATTAGTTTTTTTGTTTTCGAGTTTCTCTAATTTTTTTGTTTCTGAATTTAATTTTTCTGTTTCTTTATTTAAGGCTTCTTCAAGTTTTTTTAAATCATTTATTTTAGTTAGTTTTTTATTTAGTTCTTCTATATCTTTTTTTATTGCTGAAATTTTATTATAATCTTTTTCTACTAATTCTAATTTCGGCTTGTCTATTCTTAGTTGTTTTTGTGATTGTTTAATTTTGTTTTCATTTTGTTCTAAAATGTTCTCTTTATCTTTTATTTGAATTTTTGATTTTACATAATTATCTTCATGGGGGATTATTTTTTCTGCTTTTTGTATTTTATTTAAGTTTGATTCTTTAGTTTGCATTTCATCTTGAGATTTTAATAATGTATTTAATTGTAATTTTAATTCTTCTTTTTGTTGTATTTTTTCATTGTTTTTAATTTTTTCATCTAATTCTTTTTTAATTTCTAATTCTTTATTTTCTAATATTTTTTTATTTTTTGTTATTTCTTCAATATTTTTATTCAATTCTGTTTTTTCGGCATCAATAATATTTAACGCTTTTTGTGTGTTTATATATTGATTATCTTCTAAAAATGATTCTAGAGTTCCAGATTCAGTATTTAATCCTTCTAATATTGTTCTTAGTTTTTCTTTATTTTTTTCTAATTCAGTTTTTAATGTTTTGTATTTTTCATTAATTCTATTTTCAAATTCTTCATAAATGGATATATCAAATATTTTTTTAAATATTTCTGCCTTTTGATCTGATTTTGCAGTAATAAACTTTCTGAATTCTCCTTGTGGAATCATTATTGTTTGTCTAAATTGATCTTCATTTATATTTAAAAGTTGTTCTACTTTTTCTGTTACCTCTGTTGATCCGTAAGCGGTAGTTATTTCTTCATTATTTTTATCATATACTATTAAAGACGCGTTGGCTTTGTTATCTGTTGTGCCTTCACCTCTTTTTTTAGCTCTTTGGTATGCGGGGTTTCTTTTTATTTTAACTTTTTTATCTTTTATACAAAAGAAAAATTCTACTTCAGTATCAATAGTTTCATCAGCAAAATCTGATCTTGTGTTTAATGTACCCCTATCTTTATTAGAGCCTGTACCATATAACGCATAACAAATTGCATCAAAAATTGTAGTTTTGCCTGCTCCTGTTGGACCAGATATGAGGAACAACTGATCATTAAGTAATACTTTATCAAAATCAATATACTGTTCTTCTAAAAATGGACCAAAAGCCTTTATTTTTAAATATATTGGTTTCATTAAATATCACCTCTTTGGGTAATTATGTCGTTAAATACTTTTTCGACTATTTCTTTTTCATTTTCCTTAATTTCATTACCTTTTATTTCTTTGTAAAATTTGTAAAATAAATCAATGCTTTTTATTTTGCTTAAATCTTCATTTAGTGTTTGTATATTTTCATTAGTTTTTAAATTAGGAAAATCCATAGACAAAACATTTGGATATTTTGACCTTAACTTATTTATTGCATCGTATATTGGCTTATCATCTTCTAATATTATTTGCAAATAATCATCTGTAGATTCTTTTTGCATAAGATTTTCAAATGTATCTTTTATTATTTTCATATCTTTTTTTGGACTAAAAGATATTTTTTCGATATTCATATTATCTTTTTCTTGTAAAGTTATTAGGTTCATGCCTTTTATATGATTTGATTCACTAAATGAATATTTTAGTAATGAACCAGAATAATTTATTTTTTCAGATTTTATTTTTTGTTGTCTATGTAAATGACCTAAAGCAACATAATCAAAATCATTGAATATATGTGATTCAACATATTCGGTTCCACCAATATTTAGAGGTCTTTCTGAATCACTTGTTTCCCCGCCTAGTACATATTCATGAGCAATTAATATATTTCTTTCGGTTTTATTTATGTTCATTTTTTCAATTATATGTTTAATAGCATCAGTTTTTGACTCGAAATCTATTTGTGTTATATCTTTTATTCTTTGCATTTCTACATAAGGTAATAAATAGAAATTTACATTTCCATATTCATCATTGTAGGTTATTTTTTTTGTTTCATTTTTTATTTTGCCTTCTATATGTAAATTCATTCCTGAAAGAATTCCGTTTAAGAATTCTAATCTTTCGCTACTGTCGTGGTTTCCTGAGATAATTAACGTTTTTATTTTCATATCTATTACTATTTTAGAAAGTGTTTTGTTGAGCAAATCTACTGCTTCTGAAGGCGGAACTGCTCTATCGTATATGTCTCCTGATATTATTAATACATCAGTTTGATTATTTTTTAAATATTCAATAAATTGATTTAATATATATTCTTGGTCTTGCGTCATATAATTTGAATATATTATTTTTCCTAAATGCCAATCAGCAGTATGTATTATTTTCATTTTTTTCCCTCCATATTTATAATCGCTGTTTTAAGTTTTTCTTCGAAATTATCATCCGGATCAACTTCTATTAGTTTTGGATTATTTTTTATTTTTAATATATAACCTTTTTTAAGTGTTCCATAATCTTTTAATAACCATAAGTAATATTGTATTTGAAATTTGTATGCTTCTATTTGTTCGTCATTTTTTAAATCTGAATATTTGTAATCTATTACTTCTATTTCGTTATTGTTTATTATTAATCTGTCTACTATTCCTGTTAAGATATATTCTTTGTTATTTATAGTTATTGATTTTTTAAGTTCTGCTTCTGCGATTGATGTTTCTGAATCAAACATTTTTTTTACAATCTCCAAATTATTTAAATCAGCGAGATTTTTTTCTTTTGATATTAGAGTTGTTAATTCTTCAAAGTTGTTTACTTTTTCTAGTTCATTGTGTAGTCTTATTCCTTCGTCTATTGTTTGTTGTATTGTGTTTTCAAATTCAATATCATAATTAATTTCAATTGTTTGTTTTTCTTCTTTTTCTGTATCGTATTCAGTTTGTTTTAAATATGATGGAGATATGTAATTTCTGTATTCACAACTTGTTAAATCACTGAAGTTTTTATCGTATTTTTCTTTTTCTATTTGGTTTATATTTTTTGGTATTTGTAATTGTATGTCTTTTATTTCATTTTGATCTATTATATCAACTTTTTCATAATCACATTTTTCTAAATAATCACAATAATAAGTATTATTTGCTGCCTTTTTGTATTTAGGTATTAATGTTATTAATAATTGAGAAGGGCGAGTTATTGCAACATATATTAATCTTCTTTTTTCTGACACTTCTAATAGATTGAAGTTTGAGAATTCTTCTTTTTCTTCATCAGTTAAGTATTGTTTTAAACCAAAAATATTTTTATTGTTTATATTGTCAATGTATATTTCTTCTTTAATTTCTTCTTTTTTACCAAGACCTCCGAAAATTACTATTGGGAACTCTAGTCCTTTAGATTGATGAACGGACATTATTTTCACGGTATTATCTTCATATGAATCTATTGAAACTTCTTCTTCGTATACTTCTGTACTTTTATTTAACATTTCTATTATTTCACTTATGTCTGTTATGTTTTCTTCGTATTCTTTTATTTGTGTTATGAATTTTTGTACGTTTGCATATGCACTTTCATAGTTTTCTAATAATTGTAATTTGTTGTAAAAATTTGTGTTTTCTAATAACTTTTCTAATATTACAGATGGTTTTAATGATACTTTTAGTTTTGAATATTTTTTTATTGCTTCTATTTCTGTTTTATAGTTATTTAATTCATTTTTAAATTTGTTAAATGTTTTAAATAGAGAATCTTCTTGATTAATATAACTTTTTAATACTTCTTCTATTTCATCTAATTTTATTACAAAGAATATAGAGAATAAACTTGATAAAAAATCATAATCACTATTTGGATTATCTATTATTTTTAGTAATGATATTAATGCTTTTATTTCTGGTCTTTTGTAAAACATTTTACTTCCTACAATGTAATAGTTTATTTTCGCTTCTTCAAAATGTTTTTTAATTTCTTCTTCATATCCTTTTATTTGTTTTAGAAGTAACGCTATATCTTTAAATTGAATATCTTTTAATTCACCATTTTTATTATAAATTTTTTGATTCATTAATTTTTTTATGATTTTTACTGTTGCTTGTATTTCCTCGCTTGAACAGTTTTTTCTCCTGTCTGCTATTTCTTCCGTTTTTACTAATTTTATTCTGTGTGAATCATTTTCTGTTAGTTTAGGAATATTTTCGTTTTGTTTGTTTTCGGATATTTTTGATTTTTGGTTGTGAAAAGAAATTTCATCATTAGAAAAGGACATATTTTTTAATAAATTCTTATCCGCATTTTTTATGTCATTAAAATTGAATAATTTTTCTTTTGATAAATAGTTTGAATATTCTATTATTTCATTGAAAGAGCGAAAATTAGTTGTTAAGTTTTCTACTTTATTTCCATTGCTTTCAAATTCTGTAATAGATTTAGAGAATACAGATACATCAGCTCCTCTGAATCTATATATTG
The DNA here is from genome assembly GCA_964478535.1 of uncultured Thermotogaceae bacterium. Taxonomy (GTDB): domain Bacteria; phylum Thermotogota; class Thermotogae; order Petrotogales; family Petrotogaceae; genus CAYZNB01. The sequence continues at coordinate 9,327 of CAYZNB010000062.1, read as the reverse complement.
ATTGTTTTTTGTCTCCTACATAAAACATATAATTATCTTTGGTATGCAGGTTATTGAAAATGTTTCTTTGTAGTTCATCTGTATCTTGAAATTCGTCAATAATTATGTATTTATATTTATTTTGATATCTTTCTCGTACTTTGTCATTTGTTTTAATTAATTCATATGCAATTCTTTTTAATTCAAAAAAACCAACGATATTATTATCTATAGTGTTATTTCTATATATTTCTATTAGTATTTTTGCTATGTATTTTAAAATTTTTGTTTTGTCAATTTTTGATTGTGTCTCTTCTTCTGAATAATTATAATCGTATGATTCTGTATTGAAGATTTCATATCTATATTTTTCCAGTATTATTTTTAAATTGCTTTCTAATTTATTTTCTTTTATGACTTCTTTTAACCCATGACTGTAATTATTAATAGATTTTATTTGTTTTATGTATTTTTTTATTATTTCTTTTCTTTTTTCATTAATACCTTTTAGTTTTATTTCTTTGTTTTCATATAATAAATAAATACAATTCATTGTTGTGTTTAATGATTTTTCTAAAAATATTTCTTTTTCCAAATTGTTCATTATTGTAAAACTATTATCTAAATCCGAGTATATTATATTTTCTTTTATTAAATCTGAACAAAAACTATCTATTGTTGTTATTACGGCTCTGGATAAATTAGTTTTTATTTGTTTCCACATATTCTGATTTTCTTTATCTTCTTTTACTTTTTCTTCGACCATTTGTGTTATTCTTTCTTTCATTTCTCCTGCGGCTTTTTTTGTAAATGTTACTGCTAATATCGCATCTACTATATTTGAGTTATCTAAATTATTTTTTAGAATTTCTAAATAATAATGAGTTATTGTGTATGTTTTTCCTGTTCCTGCTGATGCAGAAACAAAATAGTTTTTATCTATTGCTTTATTTTCAATTATTTTTTCAATTAAGGTTTTATTATTCATATTATTAACCTCACTTTTCTTCATAATTTTTTAAGTAAGAATAATTAGAACATATTTCACTAAAATCACAATTGAAACTGTGACCTTTACAACTTTTGTCTTTTTGTAAATCTGTTTTTATTTTTAAATCTTTGTTTTTTATTAGATGATTTTTGAAGTTTTGAATATTATTATCTGATAATGAGATTGGAATGTTTTTTCTATCGTTAAATTCATCCATCATATCATCAAACCAATCGAAATATGTGTTTAATTCTGTTTCTGTGTATTTTTTATTTCCTTTTGCTATTAGATATAATTTTTCCTTTTCTATTTTTAAGAAATAATTATTTTGGAGTTTTCCTTTTTCTGTTTTTAAGGGTTGGAATTTCAGATATATAGTTTTGTTATTTAATTTTTCATTCCATTTTTCGTTTTTTAAGAGAATATTGTAATAAAATAATATTTGCTCTAATTTAAATGATGAATCGCTATTTTTATAATCTATTATACAAAGACTTTTATCTTCTAATAAATCTATTCTATCTATTATAGATTTTGCTTTGTAGTTATTTATGTTTTCAATAATTTCAAATTCGTTTTCTAATACTTTTTCGTATTGCAAGTCATTTTCTAAACATGAAAAGTATTTATTATACATTTCAATTATTGCTTTTGTTAAATCTTCTAATATTTTTTCTTTTAAATTATCTTTTATAATTTTATGTTTTAGTTCTTCTGGTGCAGAGTTTTTAAATTCTTCTTCAAAATATTTAGATAATTCATCTTTAATTTTATCTTCATTTTGTATTGGAATTTGGTTTTTTATTGGATTGTTTTTATAGTATTTTTCTAATATTTTATGTTTTATATTTCCTTCAAAGAATTTTGTTTCGTCTATTTCAGGATATATTTTTAGAATGTTTTTAACAAAAAACTCAAATTGACAATCTACAAACAAAGATAGTTTCGATGCACTTATTTGTGATATTTTATAATCGTTTAATACTTTGAATGAAGGGATTGGGTCATTTACATAAGATTTTAATTTGTTTATTTTATTTTCTTTATCTTCAATTAAGTTATTTGATAATAAATAGTTTTCCCAATCTTCCGAATTGAATATTTTTTTTGTATTATATTCGATATATGAATTTCTTATATACATTTCATCTTGTCCTTTTTGGGCTATTTCGCTTGCGTATGTGGAAATTATCTTTTTTTCTCCTTTTATAGTTTCATTAGGGGTTATTAGATAATTTTCTTTTGAAAGGGATGTTGCATATAGTAATTTTATTTTTTCTTGGGTTTCTTTCAATTCGTAATGAGGGGATAAATCATCTGAAGTTGATTTTATTATTGAATTTATTGACATTAAAGGATAGTTTTCATCGCTGAAATTACTAAAGTATTTTGTTTTGTTGTGTATAAATTGACTGTTGATAAAATCTGTTATTTCAACGCATCCGTAATTTATATTTTTTATGTTGTAATTTTTAGAGATGATAATATTTTTTAGATAATTGTATGCTTTTAAACTATTATAATTTTCTGTTCCATGAATTAATTTGTATAATGATTCTATATCTTTTATTAGTGTTTCTGTTGTTTTCAAAGCTTCTTTTTCTATCTCTAACTCTAAAAAACTTTCTTTTGTTAAAGATAATAAGTGGTTGGATATTGTATTAAATGTACTTTCTAATGAATCTTTTTGATTTCTTAAATTGTTTATAAAATCTAATGAATTAGACGTTATTTTAATTAATTCATTTAATTTTTCTATTTCGTTATCGTTTGAATAGTCTTCTTCATCTGAGGTTTGTTCAACTTTTTTTAATTCATTTATTTTGGTTTTCATTTTTTCAATCCAATTATTTTGGTCTTCATTATATAACCTATATTTTTTGTATAATTTATTGTAATCATTCATGCTTATTTTTCTTTGGTTTATAAACAGCAAATCTATAAGTTTTATATAATTATCTTGGTTGTATTGTTTAAATATATTATCTAATATAAAAATTACAGTTTTCACTAATTTTGAATTTTTTAATTTAAATTTATTAGTAAATTTATACGGAACATTAATTTTCAATAATTTTGAAGCAATTTCTCTTGATTCTTTTTCATCTTGAGTTATTATGCAAAAACTTTCAGGGTTTTCATTTTTATTTATAATTTTATCTTTAATGTCATTTACAATGCTTTCTGTTTGTAGTATTTCATTTTTTACTGAATAATAATAACTATTTTTTATTATATTTTCTGTTTTTATTATATTTTTAATTTGGAGTAGTTGATTATTTTGTGAAAGATTTTCTATTATTTCGTATATTTTAGGAGAAGATTCGGGGTCAGTTATAAAGACTATATTTTTGTTAGTTATATTTATGCATTCTTTTGATAGTTTTTCAAGAATTAAACTCATGTCAGTATATTCTTTATTTTTTTCTAAATATTGGGTATAATGATTATCTGTTTCTTCTAGAATATTTCTTAATAAAATATTTTTTTCTAATTCTTTTGAGTAGAGATCATATTTTTTATTTAATTTTATATAATCAGTTTTTGATCTATTTAATTCTCTATATATTTTGAATAACTCGATAAACGAATTTAATTCATTTGGGGAATTTTTTAGTTTTTTAATAATCGGTAGGTTATTTATTTGTTTGAATACTTCTGGAATAAATAAATGAAAGAATTCATTAGAAAGAATTTTTTTGTTGTAATTTTGTAAAGTTAAGAAGTCTACTGCAAATTTGTCTAAAGTTTTCATATTTTTAGTGTACGTTGATTTTGGGTTTTTCTTAATAATGTATTCGGTTATACTTTTCAAAAAAATTCTATTTTCACATAGCAAAAGAAAATTGAATGGATCTTTGTTATATATATCTATTAACTTTTGATAAAGTGTTTCGATGTAATTTTTATTAACATTAATTTCTTCTATTAGTTTAATAATTACACCCCCCAATTATTTTTTAATTAATATATTCATAACATATTTTATCATTTTTAAATAAATTTACTGTATAAATCTTTTTTTGTTTTATTCCATTTTTCTTCTGCTTCTGAAATTATTTTTTTGTATTCGTCTTTATTTTTAATATATTTATCTATTATCTCTTTTTGTTCTTTTTTGCTTAAAAGAGGTATTTCTAATTCTTTTATATCATTTACATTAATATTCATTAATACTGTACCTCTCTGAAATGTTTTTATTAATGTTTTTCCTATGGGAGACTCTAAAAATATTTTCAAGTATTGTCCTAAGATTTGCTTTTTTGGTCTTATAACGATTAAATTAGCCGATGCAATTACTGGATAATTTTGTTTTTTAAAAATTGCAGTTTTAATTGTTGTTCCTCTGCAAGATACAACTACATCATTTTCGTCTAACTCATATTTTTTAATTTTTCTTTCTTCTTCATCTGTTGTATTTAAATTTGAATAGTCTATTTCGTTATTTTCTATATCTGCAATATTTAATATGTGGACATTTCCTTTTATTATATCTTTTTTTAGAATAGATTTGCCCCTAAATACTTCTGCAACATTATCCAATTTTTCTTTTTTAAGAGATGATTCGTTATATTCTTTTAGTTCTGTAGTTTCATCTTTTAAAAAATATTCTATTTTCCAATCATTAAAATAATAAAATTTCTCATTATTTAGTTTTAAACTTTTTATCTTTTTTAACTCGTCTTCTTCTAATTGGTATTCGTTTAAAATTATGTCATTATTTTTTTCATTAGATATATTTAATAAATATGTTTTTATACCCGTGATATTATTAAATGTTTTGTTTCCTAAAACACTTATTTCCTTTAAGCTAAACCTATCTTCTATTTCTTTTCTTAATTCTTTGTATTTATTGGAAAAGTTTATAACAATTGGAAGGATGATGTATAAGTTTCCGTTTTTACTAATTTTATTTTTAAGATTGTCTAATGCTAGTCCTTCACTTGAAAAGTTTGATGAAGTATTATTTTTTATTTTCATACCGAAATGGGGAGTTGAAAAAATATAATCATATTTTTCATTACTTTTTAGTTTTTCATAAATTGATTCTTTTCTTATTTTTATATTTTCTTTTTCTGAAAAGAATATTTCAAATAATTTTTGAAATATTTTATTCTCTGTAGTAATGGTTAGCTTTTTATTAGATTTAACCATCTTTAATTCTTTTAATAAGTATAGTTGTTTTTCACCTTCGGTAATTAAAATTGTTTTTTTATCTGCTAAATCTTGTTTAATTATTTCTATTATAGGTTTTGGTGTCAAAAAAAACTCTTTAGATTCTTTGATTAACTCTATAGACAAATCTAAAGGATCAAAACTTTTTGTCTTTTCGTATATTATTTTAAAATAACTTCTATCTGCTGGAAATATTCCTAGTTCATTTTCTGTTTTAATTTTTAAAATTTCATATAGCATTTTCTCATCAATTTCTTTATTTTTAGTATTTTTTAATTCATTTTTTATTATTTGAACTCTTATTATTTCTTTAATCATATCATATATGTCGTTTATCTGAATCTGTATAAAAGTTTCATAAATGCTTTTCATCTTTTCCACCTCCATTTTTATATTTGATATTATATCATTATTTTTTTAGTATGTCAATACTATTTTTATATTTATAATAATTTTTTTTATTATAAAAGAGAAAACCCTGCTGAAATCAATCAACAGGGTTTGTGTTTATATTTTTTATTCATTAATAGTAGTTATTAAAATTTCCTTATATTTTCGTAGTGAATTTTTTTAATTTTGTATCTAATTTATCAAAACCTGAATAATATGAATTTAATTTTGTTTTGGTTCACTTAAACATTTGAAACCTTATTCTTGGGTCAATATATGCTAATAAAATATCTGCAACAAGGTTTCCTATTATTAAAAGAACAGCACTTGCAAAAAGTGATGCCATTGCAACTGGTTGATCTTGAAAATTTATTGATCTTATTGTTAGTGTTCCTATTCCGTTGATACTAAAAAGAAATTCTATAAAAAGTGAGCCTGTTAAAAGTGTTGCAAATTGAAATCCCAAATTAGTACATAAAGGGTTTAAAACATTTCTAAAATTATGATGAAATAATATATATTTTTTTGGAAGTCCTTTTGAAATTGCAAATTCTGTATAGTCCTTTTTAAATTCTTCTTGTAATTCCCCTTTTATTATTTTAAAATTTTTGGCAATAGAGAGTGAGGCTAATAAAAATCCCGGTAAAATTAAATGATGAAAATAACTTAACAAAATCATATACCATTTACCGTTAAGCACAACCTCAGCGTTTACAATACCTCCTATAGGAAAAATTCCTGAATGATATGCAAAATAGATTCCTAAAAGAGCTAAGAAAAATTCTGGAATAGAAAGTCCTACAAAACCTAATGTAGTAGCAATTTGAGATTTTATTTTTCTGTTGTTAATAGCTGTATATATTCCTAAAGGAAGTGAAATAACCCAACTTAATACAAATGCAAATGTAGTTAAAAGCAAAGTGTTTTCAATTGATCTTAATAAAACATCCCATACAGGCATTTTAAATAATATAGAATATCCCCATTTTCCTCTAAGTACGTGTGTAAGCCACACCCCATATCTAATAAGCCAATTGCTTTCTTCATGTGTTATATATATTTCAACTGTATGAGCTACATAATCTCTATCTGCAGGTGAAACATATCTTTCAAGCATATCTCCCATCATAAAATTTGAAACATGGCTTGTTATAAAAAACATTAAAAAAGAAATTACAAGTAATGTAAAAACGGAAAAACAAATTCTTCTAAAAATAAACTTCAACAAAATCATCACTCCGTAATAATAGAAAATATTTTATCTTTTTTTCCCCTCTTAATTATACCATACAAAAGCTTTTGGCTTAAAAGAAATTTTAAAAATTACATTATCTAAATTATTCACTTTTTTAAAAAAACTATATTCCTTTTTAAAAGAGTCTTACAAAGATTTTTTTACCTTCTTAATGCTTTTCATGCGATTGTTAAAATTCGGTTAATTCATAAAACGATTATTAAGAAAGAATTATAGAGGGGGCTGATTTTTGGTATTTCAACTTAGATTTAGTATTATCAATTAAAATATTTTAAATTGATTAAAAATATGAAGTAATCAAAAAACATTCAATCAAAAATTTGAATATGACGAAATTTTTTTCTAAATTAAAAATTATTTATGTTTAGAAAATTTATTTATACTTTTAAATAAAAGTAATATATTTTCACACAAATTTAATTAATAAGAGTGTTATGATTTAAGCATTTAATCATATTTAATTATTTTTAATAGTCTTTTATTTCTTATTTTTAATTTTGTTTATCTTATCATATTATGATAAGATTATTGTGTATTATTTTCTTTCTTTTAATCAAAAATAAAATATAAAGGGGTGTTTTATTATGTTTGTGTATGAAGAAATATCTTTACTAAAATTGGTTTTTATGTACTTTTTTTTCCAAATTTTTGTTGCTATAATTTTTTTTCCAATTTTTCATGATGCTTTATACATTAAAAATTTGATTCATATAATAGCAAATTCTATTATTATATTTTGGTTTTATACAAAAATAAAAAATGTTTACAGCATTTATCCTCTTAAAATGTTTTTTAATAATAAAGTTAAAAAAATAGACTCTAAAATTTTTAAAATAATAATTTCAATAATCTTAATAACTAATATTTCTGTAATAGCTTTTTATTTAGCCGCCTATCATTTTTTTGATTTTGGAATATTTCCTGAATTTATTCAACAAAGCCTTAATGAAGCTCTTGAAGAAGTTAAATTATTATTACCTCAACAAACAAACTTTTATGTTTTTTTAGATTTAATATCAGTTGTATTAATTGCTCCAATAATTGAAGAAATCATTTTCAGAGGTATTTTATTTAATAAGTTTAAAAAAAGACTTTCATTTAAAGCAACTGCTATAATTCTTTCTTTATTTTGGGCATTATTACATCCTCAAAATATTTTTGGTGCTTTCATTTTTTCACTTTGTTTATTTTATATAATGGAAAAATATAACGATTTATTTTTATGTATAGGAATTCATTTTTTCAATAATTTAATAGTATATTTCATAGATTATTCAACTCGAATTTTTGAGTCAGAAATTCAATATATTCACAATTTATATTTTCCTATAATACTTATTGTTTTAATAACTTTATTATATATTAAGGTTTATAAAAGTATTAGAACAAAAAATATTTCAGAAGAAAATATAGTTAATGATATTTAATTCATTGGAGGATAAAATGAAAAAAATAATTATAGTATTTATTCTATTAGGAATGATGTTTTCAACTGTTTTTTCAAACTCATTAACTGCCGAACAATGGAAAGAAGATATTAAAACGTTTAAAGATACTGCTTTTACTGCTTATTTACTAAATGATAGAGTAAGAGATATTGAAGGATTTTATGATTTGTATAATTTTATTTTAGATAATGTTGAAAATATGACAGATCAAGAAATCATTATTAGGATTATTGAAATGACTGGTTTTGTCAGCGAAGGTCATTTGGGAGTTTGGCCTGAATTTGATGAAAAGTATTTTTTCCCAATAGAAATTAAAAGTTTCGATGGAGTTTATTATATAATAAGGGCAACTAAAGAATACAAAGAATTTTTAGGTTCTGAAGTTTTAGGGGTTAATGGAATAAAAATAGATAAATTAAAAGAAGAATCTTCAAAATTTATTGCTTATGATAATAAATTTAATTTAGAAAATTTATTTCAGAATTTTTTTATTAATTTTACTAGATTGAATTTTAAAGGTATTTATGATGAAAATGTTGTACTTAATTTACTGAAAGATGGAAAAATATCTAATGTTACTATTATCCCTCAAAAATATGAGGATTTAAATATTCATTATCCTGAAAAAACACCGCTTCCATATAAACATCATTTTGATTTAGAAAGACATACAAAACATCCTTATTGGTATGATTATGATGAAAATAATAATCTTATATACTTTAAATATGATAGAGTAAGATCTCCCGAATTGCCTGGAAGAGATGAGGATAAAGAATTGCCTTCTTTTGAAAAATTGTGGAATGAAGTGGTTGATATTACTGTAAATAATAATGTAGAATATTTTATTTTCGATATAAGGCATAATCCAGGGGGCTCTTCCGGCGTAGCCTCCGACATAATTCAGAAAATATTAAATCTAAATATTTCAGAAAATAAGTTTATTATTACAGGAATAAGTAGTTATTCAGCCACATCAATAATTTTAGGAGGATTGGTTGAAAATGATAATATAATACTTATTGGCGAACCCACTGGAGTTGCTAGTTCAACTTTTGGAAGTTCTAGTTTATTTTTACCTAATTCAA
>CAYZNB010000061.1:0-16581 GCA_964478535.1 uncultured Thermotogaceae bacterium | reverse complement strand
ATTTGTTTTTTAGAAAATTCGATCTTGTGAGCGATTTATTTTATCCAATGTTTACTACTTCATTATTATAAGCATCTGCTTTTAATGCATTTTCTTACCAACTTTCTACTTTCCAACTGACCAACTAATAATTTTATCCAATGTTTACTACTTCATTATTATAAGCATCTGCTTTTAATGCATTTTCTTACCAACTTTCTACTTTCCAACTGACCAACTAATAATTTTATCCAATGTTTACTACTTCATTATTATATGCATCTGCTTTTAATGCATTTTCTTACCAACTTTCCAACTAATTATTTTCTGCACTTACAAAAAACTGTCCACCCCGTCAACCTTCGGTTGCCACCCCTCAAGAGGGGAATTAAGTACAAGTGCTTGTTTTAGTGTTTTTCCAATCCAACTATAAAAATATCAACATTGTCATAAGTGCTATTCAAGAAAATGATATAGATTTATCTGAATACGAAATCCAACTATAAAAATATCAACATTGTCATAAGTGCTGTAACGCCGTGCACAGTTCAGCGTGGCTGTTACACTACATTTAAAAGCAAAAAGCAGTAATTATAAAATGTTTTTCCGTTTCAACTTTTTGCTTTCTACTTTCCAGCTTTTTCATTATACAAATAACAAGCAACAGTATGATTATCATCAATTTTTATAGGTTCAGGTTTTTTTTGAGTACAAATTTCCATTTTATGAGGACATCTTGGATTAAATGGACATCCTTTTGGCGGATTTATAGGACTTGGTGGCTCTCCTTCAAGTTTGACGTTTTGAAGTTTTCTATCTTTAGGATTCCAACCCGGAATAGATTTCATCAACGCTTGTGTATAAGGGTGTTTTGGTTCTTCAAATAATTTTGTAGATTCCGCATATTCTACGATATTTCCCAAATACATAACAATTATTTTATCGCTCATATGATGCACAACATCAAGATTATGCGATATAAAAATATAAGCTATATTTTTTTCTTTTTGAATTTTTTTCAATAAATTTATTACTTGACTTTGAACTGATACATCTAAAGCCGATGTTGGTTCATCACAAATTATAAGACGAGGATTAACAGAAATTGCTCTTGCAATAGCTATTCTTTGCCTTTGTCCACCTGAAAATTCATGAGGATATCTATTAGCATATTCAGGGTAAAGCCCTACATCGGACAATAATTGACCTACATAATCGTCCATTTCTTTATTTGATTTAAACATTTTTTGTACTTTTATTGGCTCTTTTATAACGTCTCCAATAGTCATTCTTGGATCAAGGGAATCAAAAGGATTTTGAAAAATCATTTGAACATCTTTTCTAAATTGTTTTCTAATATTGGAATTAAAATTTTTTTCTATATTATAAGAATTTCCATCTTTATTATGATAAACAATTTCTCCTGATGTAGAATCATAAATTTTAATTATAGTTCTTCCTAAAGTACTTTTTCCACATCCTGATTCACCGACGATTCCAATAGTTTCCTGTTCATTTATTTCAAAATCAACTTTTTCTAAAGCTTTTACATAACCACTGACTTGCAAAAAAACTCCGGATCTTATTGGAAAATATTTTTTTAAATTATTAACCGTTATTATTTTCATTATTTTCAACTCCTTCATAAAGCCAGCAGCTAACAGTTCTATTTTCTTTAATCACAAATTCAGGTGGAATTTTTTTTATACATTTCTCCGTAGCATGAGGACATCTTGGATTAAACCTACATCCTTCTGGAAATTCGTGAGCTCGTGGAACATATCCTTTAATATATGGGAGATCGTTTCCTTTATATTCTTTTTTAACTCTTGAGATTAAAAGACCTTTAGTATATGGATGAAGAGGATCTTCATATATATCTACTGCATTTCCCTTTTCGACAATTTTTCCGGCATACATTACATGAATTCTATCAGCTATTTCAGCAACTACACCTAAGTCATGTGTTATAAAAATAATTGAGCTTGAAAAATCTCGCTGTAATTCTCTCATGAGATTTATAACTTGAGCTTGTATAGTAACATCAAGTGCTGTTGTAGGTTCATCCGCAATTATTATTTCAGGATTAGTTACTAACGCCATAGCAATTAATATTCTTTGAAGCATTCCTCCACTCATTTCATGAGGATATTCTGAAAATCTTTTTTCTGGTTCTGGAATATTAACTTTTTTTAAAGAATCAATAACAATCTTTTTCCCTTCTTCTTCGTTTTTGGTTATATGAGTTTTTACAATTTCCATCATCTGATAACCTATCGTGTATAAAGGATCAAAAGCAGACATAGGTTCTTGAAAAATCATCCCTATCTGCTTCCCTCTAATATTCATAAATTCTTTTTGAGGCAAACCTACAAGTTGTTTATCTTTAAAAATTATTTTCCCCGACATTTTTGCTGGTGGACATTTCACAAGACCCATTATAGAATTTACAGTTATACTTTTTCCACATCCGGACTCTCCAACAATTGCAAGAATTTCTTTTTTATCTACATGAAAAGAAATATCATCAACAGCTTTTACTATACCATCAGGAGTTCTAAAGTAAGTTTTTAAATTATCTACAGTTAAAACTTTTTCATTATTATTCATCATACTTTTTCAACCGCCCTATAAGGATCTACTGCATCTCTTAAAGCATCTCCTACAAAATTAAATGATAATACTGCAGCCATAATAAATAATCCGGGAATCATTAACCAAGGTTCGTTTTGAAGAGCCGTAAGAGACTGTGCTTGAGATAATAACAATCCCCAACTTGTCATAGGTTCTTTAATTCCTAATCCTAAAAAGCTCATAGAACTCTCTCCCAATATCATTCCAGGAATGGATAAAGTAGAAACTACTATCAAGTAACTCATTGTATTTGGAATTAAATGCTTAGTAACTATTTTTATACCCGAAACTCCACTAACTTTAGCTGCAAGTACAAATTCTTTTTCTCTCAAACTTAAAACCATACCTCTTGTTACTCTCGCAACTCCCATCCAACCAATAAGAGCCAGTACCGTAACTATTCCAAAATAAACCCACGTACTCGGCCACTGCGGCGGAAGTATCGTTGCTAAGGCTAACCATAAAGGAATTCTCGGAAATGATCTAAGAAGTTCAATAAACCTTTGAATCATAACATCTATCCAACCACCATAAAATCCTGAAAGCGCTCCTATTATAGCTCCTACAAATATACTTATAAAAGTACCTAATAACCCTATAGTCATTGAAACTTTACTTCCAGCTACTATTCTTGAAAACAAATCTCTTCCAAATCTATCTGCTCCAAAAAGTAAAAACATAGCTTCGTTTGGAGATTTTTCAATTCCAATAAGATGTATATCAGTTTCCCAAATACCCCAGAATTTATAACTATCGCCTCTAACAAATAATTTTACAGGTATTATTTCACTTTTATCTATTTCATAATAATTTTGAAAAGTTACAGCATCCCTTTTTCTTTGGAGTTTATAGACAAAAGGCCCCCTAAATTTTCCATCTTCATCAAAAAATCTAATCCTTGTAGGAGGTGCATTTACATGAGTTCTACTTGTAGTCGTGAAATTATAAGGAGCAATAAAATCAGCAAATATTACCATTAAGTATAAAAATAATAATATTATAAGACCTATAACACCTAATTTATGCTTAAAAAAAGATCTTGTTATTCTTTTAGTTGTACTATTCATATTCAACACCTCAACTCATTCTTATACGCGGATCTAAAAGTGCAAGAGCCACATCTGCTAATAAATTACCTATCTGTGTAATGAAAGCTATAAACATCAAAAAAGACATTACAAGATATTGATCGTGATTCAAAAGAGCGTTGTAAAAAAATGGTCCCATAGTAGGCAAATTTAAAACAATTGCAGTTATTATAGTTCCACTAAAAACATTAGGAAGTTCAGAACCTGCAATACTAACCATAGGATTTAATGCATTTTTTATTGCATGTTTTTTTACAATTTTTTCACTTAAACCATGAGCTCTTAATGAATTTACAAAAGGTGCATTTAAAGTATCAAGAAGATTTCCTCTCATAATTCTCATTAAAGAAGCTATTCCGGCAACACCTACGACAACTAAAGGCATCCAAAGATGCTTTAATAAATCAAAAAATTTAGCAACAGACCATGATTCTCCAACAAATTGTGGAGAAAATAATCCGCCTATAGAAGTAACTCCTAAATTCAGCATTAATGCCATCAGAGCTAGTGCAAAAAAGAAATCCGGAATAGACAATCCTACAAATCCCACTACTGTTAAAGAATAATCTCCTGCAGAATATGGTTTGAGTGCAGAATATATCCCCATTGGAATCGCTAAAAGCCATTGAAAAATAATTGTTAACATAGCTATTCCCACAGTCCAGCCCATTCTTTCCCAAATTAATTCTCCTACAGGTCTTCTATAAGCAAAGGAATAACCAAAATCTCCTTCAGTTAAAATTCCTTTTATCCATAATCCATATCTTGCTATTGCCGGTTTATCAAGACCTAAACTTTCTTTAAGGTATTCTACTTGTTCCGGTGATACCCTTGGATTATTCATGTATTGACTTAAATAATCCCCAGGTTGTAATTCTGTTATTACAAAACAAATAATAGAAATTACAAACATCATCGGTATTATTATTAAAATTCTTCTTATTATAAAAGACCACATATATAATGCCTCCCGATTAACTATTTAAAAAAGAGGGGCAAAATCTCCCGCCCCTCATAATTTTGTCTACTTTCTAAAAGCTGTCCAGGTAGCAAATGAAACTAAACCTGAAGCGTGTTGTTCTACGTTTCCAAGAAAAATATTTGCTGCTGATAAATTCATACCTTTACATACAAATATTACAGGGAGGTATTCTGCGTATATTTCTTGCCATTCATCGTAATAAGTTCTTCTAATTGAATGATCCATTTCTACTTGACCTAACTCAAATAATTCAAAAACTCTTAATTCCCAATCTTGCATATTTTCAAAAATAGGTTCGTTAGTATCAGGGTTTCTTGAAGTTCTATGCCAGTAATATAGATGAGTACCAGGTTGCCATATAGCTTTTCTTAATTGAGGATCAGGCTGATTTCCAAATGCTCTTATTCCCATTTCAAAATCTCCTGCACCAAATCTTTGACCTGTAAGTCCTGGCTCAAGAATACTCAAATGTACTTTTATTCCAACATCTTCTAAATCTTGAGATAAAATATATGCTATATCTTGATCAACTTGTGAATTAGAAGCAAGAATAACTATTTCAACTCTTTTTCCATCGCTGAATTGTCTATATCCATCTCTATTTCTATCAATTATACCTACATTATCTAACAATTTTTTCGCTTCTGTAGGATTATAAGATCTTCTTATATCTTCAATATTAGGATTATAAAAATCTCTATTTGCCGGAAGAACTGGAACCCCTCCATAAACTGCAAGACCATTGTAAACTTCATCAATTATTCTATCTCTATCAACAACAAATTCTACTGCAGCTCTAAAATCTTTATTTTTAAACAATTCTGCAAGTTGTGGATTAGCTGTATCCCAGTTAAATGAAATATGAACAGGACTTGGAGTTGGTTGAGTAGGTTCAGCTAAAAATATTTTAAATGGACCACCAGCTAATTCTCTTTGTTTTAAATTAGGGAAATCTCTTCCATCAACAGGCATGTAATCAATTTGACCTGACATGAACATAGCTAATTTTACTTGAGAATCTCTAACAATTAAATATTCAACTTTTCCAAAATATGGTAATTGATTTCCATAAACATCGACTTTCCAAAAATTAGGATTTCTTCTCATAATAACTTTTTGATCAGTAATATATTGTTCAATTATGTATGGTCCTGTACCAACAAATTTTTCAACAGGAGAATTTGTAAGCCACACTTTATTTACAGAACCTCTATCTTCTGCATTAAATGTTCCTTCGTGAATATGTTTTGGATAGATATAAGCATGTGCTAAAACTCTGTAAAATGCTGCATAAGGTTCGGGTAAAATTGCTTTTACATTTCTTTCATCAACCTTTTCCCATTTTACTAATTCTCCGCCAATAGTAAATCTTGCAATAGAATTACCTTCTGCAAATCTGTTCATAACAAAATTTTCCATAGTAAAAATTACATCATCTGCAGTAAACGGAGTGTCGTCAGACCATTTTACATCTCTTAAGTGAAATACAACTTCTTTTCCATCTTCAGATACTGTCCAGCTTTCAGCAAGTCCAGGTCTCAATTCACTTGTAACGGGGTGTTCATCGATTAACCCAGAAAGCATCTGTCCCATTACTGTATAAGCAGCATTGTCAAGTGTTCCATAAAAATTAAACGATTGCGGAGCAGTGTCAAGAGTCATATAAAGTCTTCCACCGGTTCTTGGATTTGTTGATGGAGTTAATAATACATCTTCAACAAAAGGTGCTGCAACAAGTGCTGTTGCTAATATAACTAAAAGCATCATACTAAAAAAACGTTTCATAAAATCCCTCCTTGAATTTGTACCCCCAAAAGGGTAATTTACTGTAAAAACACTTACACAATAATATTATTAAATTTAACATTTAATAGCAAATCTGTTTATTGGTAATTACATACGATTACAACTGATTTGAATTAACAGATATTTAAAAGGCTTGATTTTTGTATTATTTATATACAATATAACATTTGACAATACAACATATACAAATTTAAAATAGAAAGGTAAGAAATAATTATTGAATAATGATTTTTTATTTTATAGGTGGTGAATGATTTTGATTTTGCAAGGGTTAGATATTTTGGAAAAAAATAACTTAAACATTTTAAAAAACAAAAGAGTAGGCTTAATTACAAATTATTCTTTTGTGAACAAAAAAATGGAAAATGGTATAGAAATTCTTTTGAAAAATGATATAAATATTAAAAGAATTTTTACTCCAGAACACGGACTCGTAGGATTTGCTGACGGAGAAGAATTTGAAGATTCGGTACATCCTAAATATAAAATTCAAATGAAAAGTTTATATGGGAAAAATAAAAAACCGTCAAAAGAAGATTTTTCTGATCTTGACATTTTAGTTTATGATATTCAGGATGTTGGATTAAGATACTATACATTTATTTATACTTTGGCTTATTGTCTTGAAACTGCCGCTGAAACAAATACTTCTTTTATTGTTTTAGATAGAGTTAATCCTTTAGGAAGATATGTTTTTGGTGGAAGAATACCAAAAGATTTTAGTTCTTTTGTAGGAGATTACGAGTTACCTTTATCTTATGGATTAACGTGTGGAGAACTCGCAAAGTATTTTGTAAAATTAAAAAAACTTGATATAAATTTAGAAGTTATTAAAATAGAAAATTGGAATGGAGAAACTTTTGAAAAAACAGATCTTTATTGGAATGTTCCTTCTCCAGCTTTATCATCTTTTGAAAATACTATTGCATATGCAGGAATGTGTTTTTTTGAATCAAATAATATTTCGGAAGGAAGAGGGACTGCAAAACCTTTTCAATATATAGGTGCTCCATGGCTTGATTATGATAATTTGTATATACAATTAAAAAAAATATTTCCTACTTATACTTTCAGAAAAAGAGAATTTGTACCATTATGGAGAGAATACGAAAATAAAATATGTTATGGTATAGAACTCTTTCCAAAAGTTGGAGAGAATTATTTTAAATTTGCAATTGAAATAATGAATTTTGCTTCTTTAAATCACGAAGAATTTGAATTAAGAAGAAGGTTAGATGATTTGTCTGGAGACACTTCATTAAGAAACAGTATATTGAATAATAAACCTTTTGATTTTTCACATTGGAAAAATTCCTTAAATGAATATATTAACTTTGTTTATGATTTAAAATTATATGGAGGTGAATTTTGTGAGTTTTGAAGAAAAAATAGGGAAAATTATGATGATAGGAATTCCAGGTACCTCTTTAGACGAAGAAACAAAAGATTTATTGCTTGAGGTTAAACCAGGATCGATAATCTTATTTTCAAGAAATATAGAATCTCCAAAACAAGTTAAAAAATTAATTGATGATATAAATAATTTAATGCCTTTCAAACCTGCTATTGCAGTAGACCAAGAAGGTGGAATCGTTACAAGATTAAAGGATGGGTTCACGGTTTCACCAGGAACTATGGCAATTACAGCTACAGGCAATTCTGAAAATTGCAAACAAATAGCAAAAATAATGGCAAAAGAAATGAAAGCTTTAGGAATCAATTGGAATTTAGCCCCAGTAGTAGACATAAACAACAATCCAAATAATCCCGGAATAGGGGTTAGAAGTTTTAGTGATGATGCCGAAATAGTAGTTGAATATGCAACAAAATTCGTTGAAGGTATGAGGGAAGAAGGGGTTATGTCTTGTTTGAAACATTTCCCTGGAAAAGGTCGTGTGAATGTTGATGCTCACGTTGATTTACCAGAGCTTGGTATATCGAAAGAAGAATTAATGAAAACCGAGTTAAAACCATTTAAAGAAGTTCCGGCAGATTCGATTATGCCTTCTCATATTTTTATAACTGCTTTACAAAAAGATAAAAAACCTTGTTCTTTATCTAAAGAAATATTAATAGATTTAGCTAGAACAGAATTAAAATATGAAGGGGTTTTATTATCTGATGATTTAGGAATGGGAGGTGTCAGTAATTATTTTACGCCGGAGGAAGCTGCTATTGAATCGCTTAAAACGGGTATGGATGTGTTGATGTATTGTCATGATACAAATATTCAAAAGAAAGTTAAAAAATACCTTGTTGAAAAAGTTAATAATTCTATTGAATTACAGAAAAGAGTAGATGAATCTTATGAAAGATTTGAAATATTTAGAAAAAAAGCTATTATTGAAAAAGAGGTTTCAATAGAAAAAATTGGTAGTGAAGAAAACCTTTCATTAATAGAAAAAGTAACTGATGAATCAATAACTGCAATTTTAGAAGAAAATATATTGCCTTTAAATTACTCTGAAATTCAAAATGTTTTATCTATAAAATTAACAAGGTTAGTACAAGTGGAAGATGGGCCAGAAAGTGGCATTCCATATGTTGCGAAGTATGTTCATGAAAAATCAAAATCGGATTTTTTTAGTTTTAATGCAAATGTCTCTGAAAATGATGCAGAAATTATTATTAACAAAATAAATTTTAAAGGACTAACCGTACTTTTTTCAGAAAATGCTCACTTGTATTCTGGGCAAAAGAAATTAATTAGTGAACTTGCTCAAAAATGTGAAAAGTTTATATTAATTGCTTTAAGAAATCCTTATGATGTGTTTATTCCTAACGTAAAAAATAAATTACTTACTTATGGATATCAAGATATTTCTCAAAAAAGTCTTATTAAAGTTTTAGAAGGAAAAATTTCGCCTAAAGGAAAAATACCTGTTATAATTACGAAAGGATTGAATTAATATGCTAAAAAAACTTGAAACAGAAATTCAAAATGATAAAACTAAAAGAATTGATGAAATGGAAATTATAGAGATTATTAAAATCATGAATGAAGAAGACGCAACAATTCCATTATCTGTAAGAGAGATTCTACCAGAAATTGAAAAAACTATAGAATTTTGTATTAATTCGTATAATAAAGGCGGAAGGATAATTTATGCGGGAGCAGGAACAAGCGGAAGAATAGCTGTTATAGATGCTGCAGAAGTTATACCTACTTTTGGAATAGACGATAATGTTTTTGTATCAATACTTGCAGGAGGTAAAGATGCTTTTGTAAAAGCTTTAGAAAGCGTTGAAGATGTTGAAGACGAAGGAATAAAAACAATTTTTGACTTAAATGTTACTGAAAATGACACGGTAATAGGAGTTGCTGCAAGTGGTAGAACACCTTTTGTGAAAGGAATATTAGAAAAATCAAAAGAAAACGGTGCAAAAACAGCTCTTTTATGCAATGTGAAAAACCCCCTTCTCAAAAATATTCCTGATGTGGTTATAAGTGCGAGTACTGGCCCTGAAGTATTAACTGGTAGTACAAGACTAAAAGCGGGTACAGCTCAAAAAATGATTTTAAATATGATAAGTACTATAACTATGATAAAGGTTGGCAGAGTTTTTAGCAATTATATGATAGGTGTAAAAATATTAAATGAAAAACTTATGGATAGAGCAACAAGAATTGTAAGCGAAATAACAGGTGAAACATACGAAGACTCAAGGGATTTTATTAATAAATCAGAAAATAATGTGCCTTTAGCTATTTTAATGGCTTTATCTGGGGAGGAAAAAGAAAAATGTCAAAAAGCTCTAATTCAGGAAAAAGGGAATTTGAAAAAAGCATTGAACAACTTGCAAATGTTGTAGATACAAACACAAAAATTGACAAAATACCTATATATGATAAGATATACAGAATTTTAAAAAAAAGAATTATTGATGGTATTTATGATAAAAATTTCCCTACAGAAAAAATATTATGTGAAGAATTTGAGGTTAGCAGACTAACCTTAAGAAAATCTCTTGAAGAGCTAAAAAGAGAACGTTTTATTGCCTCAGAAAAAGGAAGGGGCACTTATGTTCTGGAAAATAAACATGAAGAAGAACTATCGGTTTTAACAGGCTTGACTCAAGAAGCTAAACACGATGGATTTAACGTAAAATCAAAAGTTTTAAAAAATACTTTAGTAAAACCTTCTCAAGAATTATTAGAAATCTTTAAAATGCCTACAAAAAGTATGGTTGTATATTTAGAAAGAGTGAGATATTTAAATAATGAGCCTTATGGAATAGAAAGATCATATTTAAACCCCATGCTTGATATAAGATTGTTAAGTTTAGTTGAAAAAGATTTTTCTATCCTATCTTTATATGAAGTATTAAAAAAAGAATATGAAATAAATTTGAAATATGCTGACGAATCAATCGAAATAATAAAGTTAAATGAAAAAGAAATAAAACTACTAGAGATGAAAAATTTTGAATATGGTATTTTAAGACACAGATATACATATATTGCTGAAGGGCATTGTATTGAGTATGTAGAATCTATTTATAGAGGAGACAAATATAAGTTAAAAGTTAAAAGGAGTTCTATATGATAGTTTTTGGAATTGATGCCGGTGGATCTAATCTTAGAGTGACGAAATTAGATAATAGTAAAATAGAACAAAAGAAATATAAAACAGGAATTAATCTAACCGCTGTAAAAAAAGAAGATATTTATAAAATTTTTAACGTTTTAAAAAAAGATTTTGGAGAACCCGATGTTCTCACAGGATGCTTTTCTGGTGGAGGCCATCCAAAAAGGATAATTTTTTTAAAAGAAATTCTTGAAGATATATTTAAAAATACAAAGTTAGAGTTAATGAGTGATATTGAAGGTCTTCATAAGGCGATTTTTAATAATAATAAAGGGGCAGTTGTTATATGTGGAACTGGAAGTATTGTATATGGAAAAGATTCAAATCAGAATACTTTCAGAGCAGGAGGTTGGGGACACCTTTTCGATGACGAAGGAAGTGGTTATTGGATTTCTGCACAAATTATAAACAAATCTTTAAAATATAGAGATAGGATACATGGTTATGATGAAATATTCGAAAAATTATTAGAGTTTTATAATTTTAATGATATTGAATCTCTTGTTAATCTTCAAATGGAAAAAGATTTTAAAGCAAAAATATCTTCTTTTACAAAAGTCGCATTATCAAACCCTACACCTTTAGTTGATAAAATAGTTGAAGAAGGAACGAAAATTTTATATGAAAAATCAAAAATTATATTAAATAAAATTGAAGAAGAAAACGATTTATATTTATATGGAAGCTTGTTCAATTCTGAATATTACTTAAATAAGTTTAAATCAAAATTTAATAATTTTAATTTAAAAGTATTTAATGGAGAGATTGATAAAATTTTAGCTGAATTAATTATAGTTTGAACGTAAAAAGATAGATAGCAAAATTAAAATAATTAAAACAATATTAATAAAATGGTAATTATGTTTAAAATAAAGGCTTACAAAATTTATCTTAAGATAATTGCTCAAATATCTTCAAATTAAAAGCTAATAAATTTTTTAATTATTTCTTTCTTTTTTCATAAAAAAATATTATCGAAATATAAAATTAACCATTTGTATTTTAAAATTTAAATTTATTAAGTATAATTATTATTAATAGTGAAAAAAGTTTATTAATAAGCTTATTTCACTTTTTTAAATCCAAAAAATTTTAGGAGGGGTAACATGAAAAAAGTTTTGTTGATAGCCGTATTAATTTTATCTTTAACAATGTATTCTTCAAGCTTTGATTTTCAAAAAGAATCTCAAAAAGCTAATGCTGAAATTGTAGTATTACCATTCGGAGTGGTTAATATGTTCGCTTTATCTGCAGGATATACTATAGGTTTTGATACTGGATATGATATACTAGGATACACTACTCCGATAATATATCTTGGAGGTAATATTTGGTATGAAAAAGCTGGACTTCTTGGTGGAGGAGTTAATTATAGTTCTTACGGACCTGGTGTCACAGCAGAAGTTGTATTCCCTTTTAAAAATTTTTCATTTGATATTCTTGAAAACACTTTTTATCCGTCTTTAAAACTAGGAATGAAAGTAAACTATTTTTTTGAAAAAGTTAGTAGCAGATTTTGGAGTCCTTTTAATCAAGAAAACGGCGGTTTAGGAATAAATTTTAACTATTTAATTCAAGTTTCTAGTTTTGAAAAAAAGGAATTTGATATTTCATGGATATTTTGGCCATTTCCATTAATAATAGGTGCTGAAATTTTATTTTAACAAATAATAAAAAACTGCTTTTATATATAAAAGCAGTTTTTTTATTTTTTCAAAATATAAAATTTATAAGAAAAGTTAAGCTGAATTTGCTTATTTTAAAAAAAATGATATAATAAAGTATATTCAAGTATAATATTAAAAACATTAATAAAGAAAAGGAGGGTATACTGTTACTGACAAAACATCCTTCAAAATAAACTAAGAAGATATTGATTATAAATCTGGTGGGCTAGATCGGAATTAACTATTTTGATTTGTTATATCCGGCTAAAAAAGTAGATTAATTAACCAAATTCGCATACTATGAAGTAGGAGTTTTATCTTGATATAGGTTTGTTTTTCAATATTTTAAGTAGCAGATAATAATTTATGGATTTTATATCTTATGTAATAGTTTTTATTTTAATTTTTGATTTTTTTCTTCTTGTAGGCTTTTTTGTTTCACAAAAAAATACTAGAAAAAATCTTGACAAGAAAATATCTAATTTTTTTACCTCCTTTCAAGGAAGCTTAGAAAATAAAATTTTATTAAGATTTGAAAATTATCAGAATAATACTGTAATAAAATTAAAAGAGGAAATTTCTACTCTAAATGCAGATCTTATTAATAAGAATAACAATTTTGAATTAAAAATTAATGATACTTTAAATCAATCTATTAATAGTTTAATCAAAGAGTTTGGATTAAATAATGAAAAATTCATTTCAAGATACGGGGAATTAGAAAATAAAATATTAAGTGGTTTATACTCTAGTAGTAAAGAATTTTCTGAAAATGTGAAATTATTAAACAAAGAATTATACGAAAATTTTGAAAAATTAAATCTTAATTTAGAAAACAAATTAAGAGAAATAAATGATAGAGTTGAAGAAAGACTTTCAAAAGGCTTTGAAAAAACTAATGAAACATTTAAAAATATAATAGAAAGATTAAGTAAAATTGATGAAGCTCAAAAAAAATTAGATTCACTTTCTACAGACATAGTATCGCTACAAAATGTTTTGAATGATAAAAAAAGCAGGGGAATATTTGGAGAAATACAACTTGCAAATATTTTAAATGCAATATTTGGTGAAAAAAACGATAAAATTTATAAGTTACAATATCAACTTTCTAATGGAAATATAGCAGATTCTGTTTTGTTTTTACCTGATCCTGTAGGAAAAATTTGTATAGATTCTAAATTTCCTTTAGAAAATTATAAAAAAATGACTGATACTTTATTTTCTGAAGATCAAAGAAAAGAATTTACAAAATTATTTAAACAAGATATTAAAAAACATATTTTCGATATTTCAAAAAAATATATTATAGAACGCGAAACATCGGAACAAGCTATATTATTTTTACCGGCAGAAGCTATTTTTGCAGAAATTAATGCACATCACTCAGATTTAATAGAGTTTTCTCAAAAAAATAAAGTTTGGTTATGTTCGCCAACAACCTTAATGGCAGTATTAACTACAATACAAGTTGTTTTAAGAAATTTAGAAAGAGAGAAATATACTCATATAATACAAGAAGAAATTATTAAACTATCAGAAGAATTTAACCGCTATAAAATAAGGTGGGATAACTTAAGCAAACATATTGATACAGTTCATAAAGATGTTAAAGATATTCATAACACAACAAATAAAATTACTAATAAGTTTGAATCAATAGCTAAAGTCGATATTAAAAAAGAAGAATTACCCTAATTATTAATTAGGGTAATTCTTCTTTTTTAATAACTTTAATTATTTTTTTATAGGAACATAAATGTACATTTTAGTATTAGAATCATTAACACCTTTAAAATCCGCATCATAAAGTTCAAAATCGTAAGTACCTTCTTTATATGAATAGCCAGATATTTTAAACCATTTTTCATAAATATAAGAATAAGTTTCCCCCAAAGAATCTAAAGAACCTTCATGAGTAAATACGGCATAATCACATTCAGGAACATTTTTAAAAACAAAACCTTCTGGAATTTCATCTGTTTTATCAACTTCGTAACCGGCAACATAAGAAAATTTCCCTTTATCATCTACCATTGAACACAACCCATAAGAAATTTCAGGATTTTTAATATTCTTTATTTCTTTGTATCTTTTCATAAAATCACACCATAAATTTTTTATAACCCCTTTAGAGTTATTTTCTTCCATAGTTGTAACGCATTCCATACCCACCACTGTAAAAGCTTCTTTTTTTAATATTTTTGGTTCTAACATTTTTCTCACCTCCATAAATTTTATACATTTATATTTTAAATCATTCGTGGTGACATAAAATGTCATTCAAAAAATTTTATAGATTAATTGAAATAAAATTAAAAAAGAAACCAGCAAAAGTTGCAGTCATAAAAATAATTAAAATAATAGCAATAACAAGTTTTTTCTTAAAAATCCCTGCAAGCAAGCTCATTTCAGGAATAGCCATACCCGCACCACCTATAATAAAAGCAATAACTGCACCTACACTCATACCTTTTTGCATTAAAGCAAGACCAATAGCAATAGCAGATTCAACTCTTACAAGAAGGGGAACACCTATTATAGCAGAAATTGGAACAGCAAACCAATTTTCGGTGCCTGCATATTTCAAAATAAATTCTTCTGGTATAAATCCATAAATAATAGAGCCTAACGCTACCCCGATAACTAAAAATTTAAATACACTTTTATAATCTTCAAAAGCCTTTAAAAAAGACTTTTTTAATTTAAGAAAAAATGGTTCATTTTGAATTAAAACATTAGAAGTATTTTTAGGTTTAAATCGAATAATTTTTATATACCGTGAAAAATTTAATTTTTCAAAAAGAATTCCAAAGAAAATTGCACTTAAAAATACTACAGTAAAATAAATTAAGCCAACTTTCCATCCCATAAGACTGAAAAGCATGCCAATAATAATAGGATTTAAAAGCGGAGACGCTATAATAAAAGTAATTACAGAACCAAAAGGAACACCTATTTCCAAAAAACCTAAAGTCATGGGAATAGTAGAACAAGCACAAAAAGGAGTAAGAGCACCGATTATGGCAGCAATAATATTTCCAATAATGCCTTTTCTAGTCATCCATAAACGTGTTTTTTCTTTTGGAAGATACATTAAAATTAAAGCAACTAAAGTACTAATAGCTAAAAATAAAATAGTTAATTCAAAAAACATAGTAAAAAAATAAAAAAAAGTTGATTTTAAAGTTTCCATTTTTTAAGCTCCTTAATTAGAAAGTTTATTTAAAATAATTTTTAAAGCTTCATTAATAAATCGAATTTCTACATCGCTCAACGATTCAAATTTTTCTGAAAGGTGATTAGTGTATTCGGCAGTTACATTATCTATAACTTCTTTTCCAGAAACAGTTGATCTGATACAACAAAATCTATTATCTTTCGAGGATTTTTCTTTAGAAATATATCCTTTCTTTTCAAGTCTATTTATAATACGTGTAGAACCACTTTTAGTGTAATTCAGAAGTTTCCCAACATCTTGAACCGAAGTTTCACCATTTTCATAAATTATTTTTAATGACATAAACTCTACCAAACTTAAATCTACACAGCAAACTCCCTCAAAGTTATGATCATTAAAAATCCAACTGATCTTTTGTAAATCTTCGTAAATTTTTTTCATTTCTTCAAAAAAACTCATAAAATATCACCTCTCTATAATTGACTATAAAATATTAGTTGACAAAATCAACTAAATAATAACACATATAGTTGACTTTGTCAACTATATGTGTTAATTAATATTATTAATCTATTTTAATAATATTAAACTGTTAAAAAGATTGGTTCTATGTAAAAAAGTGTGGGTAAAAATTATTGATTGATAGTTGGTTTTT
>CAYZNB010000060.1:0-16937 GCA_964478535.1 uncultured Thermotogaceae bacterium | reverse complement strand
TCGCTCACAAGATCAAATTTTCTAAAAAACAAATTTCGCTCGGTCAAAAACTTGCGGAAAATAGCAAACTCGCTACGCTCAGACATGCTATTTTCTTACGCATTTTTTGATTCGCTCAATTGTTTTTTTGACGAAAATTCTCAATTGCTCGCTAAATTATTTCATCCATATTTACCGTCAAAGCATTATAATTTAAAAAATTGTGTCATTTTCAACTTTCAACTTTTCGGTATATTTGTTTTTTCTAACCAACCGACCAACTGTCTACTGACCAACTTTAAAATCCATATTTACCGTCAAAGCATTATAATTTAAAAAATTTGTTTCACTTGCCACTTTTAGCTTTTTACTATTTAAACGTTTAACCATTTAATCAATTAAACATTAATAGTTTTTCCTGATCAACTTATCAATTTTCTGCTTCTTTGATTTTTTAATCATATTTATTATATAATTATATAATACACTCAAAAAAATTTATGCTTCTCTTTAAATTTTTGTGGGAAAATATGAAAAGTTGAAACTTATTATTCGGAAAAGAAAATTATGAGATATGTCATTTCGAACGAAAAAGTTTTTTTCTTTTGAGGAGAAATCTGCGAATTTGCGATTTTATGTTATGTATTGAAATAACTTAATAAAAAACCAAAATGTGCAGATCTCTCCTCCAAAAAACGTTGTTCGAGATGACAGAGCGGATAGTTTTAAAAAGTTTTTAGATTATGTATAAACTTAAATAACCTAATATCGTTCAACAATTTTTATTCACAAAAATTTAAAGAGGATCAAATTTATTTTATAAGAATAATTAATTTTTCAATTTATAGGAGGATGAAAAAATGATTGAATTTCCAGAAGCTTTTGTGATTTCAGCACAAATGAATAAAACTATATCGAGTAAAATAATTAAAAAAGTAACTGCTAATCATTCACCACACAAGTTCGCCTGGTTTCACGGAGAACCAGGAAATTATGATAATTTATTAAAAGGAAAAAGAATCGGAAAATCATTAAGTTTCGGAGGGTTAATAGAAATTGAAATCGAAGAAATGAGATTGTTATTAGGCGATGGAGTAAATTTAAAATATTATGAAAAAGGTGAAAAAAAGCCTTTAAAACATCAATTATTAGTAGAATTTGAAGACGAAAGTTTTTTTACAGGTTCTGTACAGATGTACGGGGGGTTATGGTGTTTTGAAAAAGATACTTTCGATAATTTTTATTATTTAAACTCAAAAAAATTGCCTTCACCAATTTCTGAAGATTTTAACTTAAATTATTTTTATAAAATGATAGAAAATCCAGAATATCAAAAATTGAGTGCAAAAGCTTTTTTAGCTACCGAACAAAGAATTCCTGGTTTGGGAAACGGAGTTTTACAAGATATTTTATGGGAATCAAAAATACATCCAAAAAGAAAAATTAAAACACTTTCATCTCAAGAAAAAGAAATCATTTTTGAGAATGTCAAATATGTTTTGAAAAAAATGATCGATTTAGGAGGAAGAGATATCGAAAAAGATTTTTTTGGGAATAACGGTAATTACATTACAAAAATGAGTAAAAACGGCATCAAAAAACCTTGCAAAAAATGCGGCGGAACGATAAAAAAAGAGGCTTATCTTGGAGGTAGCATTTATTTTTGTGAGAACTGCCAAAAACTCTAAATATGATAAATAAAAAATCATATGATAAATATATTTCGAAAATAAATAAAGTTCAAGATTATATAGAACAAAATCTTTCAGAAAATTTTTCTTTAATGCAATTGTCTGAAATTGCAGGATTTTCTCCATATCATTTCCATAGAATATTTTTTTCTATTACTGGGGAAACTCTTTTTCAATTTATTCAAAGGCTAAGACTTGAAAAAGCAGCATTTTTAATTTTATCTGACCCTAAAATCCCTATTATGAATATTTCAATTGAGTTAGGTTTTTCAAATCAAGCTTCTTTTGCAAAATCTTTTAAAAAACATTATGGAATAAATGCGAGTGAAATGAAAAAAAATGGTCTTAATTTTAAAAATAGCAATAAAGGAAAAGTCTTAGATGAAGTTGTCTGCTATAATAGAAAAATGAGAAGCAGACAATATAATAAAAAGGTGGATAGTAATATTTTTGATAACATAAAAATTAAGAAAATTTCTGATATGAATGTTATCTATATACGGCATACAGGCAAATATGTTGAAGATTCAAAACTTTTTGAAAATTTATTTAAAAAACTTGCGATCTTAGCTGCTAAAAAAAATCTATCGTATAGTTCCGAAACAAAATTCTTAACAAGTTTTCATGATTTTAAAGGTTTAACAGACGAAAAAAAGTTAAGGATTAGTGTATGTATGTCTATAAAAAATGTATCTAAAATTGATACATATGAAGATTCTGAAAAAATGATAATTCCCGGAGGTATTTATGCAGTTGGAAGGTTTGAAATATCTTCAAATGATTATCAATTTGCTTGGAACAAAATGTTTTCAGAATGGCTTCCTTCAAGTGGTTATCAACCAGATGACAGATTGTGTTTTGAAATGTATCATGATACAACTTCTGAAATTCATATTGTAGATTTATTTTTGCCTGTAAAACCTTTATATTGATTGAATGTATTCTTAAAACTATATTTTAAGGAGACAATAACATGAGTGAAATTTTAAAAAAAGATTCAAAAGAATATACGATTTTTCCCATTGGAAAAATTAAAAAAAATTCTGATATTTGTTATTTAGATATTTATAGTGATTTTAAACCTGCATTAAAATATTTAAATTTATTCAGTCATGCAATAATTTTTTTCAAAAATGATAATAATCCTATCGACATTTTAAAATTTAAAACTGTGAAAATTATAAATTTATATGAAAAAGAAGGCATTATAGAAATAGATGATTTTGAATACAATGAAACTTTTTTATTCGATATAAAACCTCATATCCCTTGTGAAGATAGAATAAAAGAAGTTTTTGAAGGTAATTCTTTTAAAAAAGAAAAAAATATTAAAAATTTTTTGGATATAAGTGAAATTATTAAAAATAATATTAATAATAAAAATGATTCTTATAATGTGCAAAAGCAAGGTATAATTAAAAAAGTTGAAGGAAACTATTATTTAAAAATGGATAATATAGAAAAATTTTCTCATTTATTAAATAATAACATTTCTCATTTAAGGGTTTTATGGTGGTTTGATAAATTCGATAAAACGACTTATAGAAAAACGCTTCAAGTAACTCCACCTTATGAAAATATTTCTAAAACAGGAGTATTCGCTACACGTTCTCCAGTAAGACCAAATCCTATTGCTATGACTACGGTGAAAGTTTTAGATTTTAACATTCAAGAAAATTTATTAAAAGTATCTAAAATGGATTGCTTTGATAAAACCCCTATTATAAATATTGAAGCTTATAATCCTAATTTAGAAAGAGTTAAAGATTTTAAAGTTCCTCAATGGTTATCACATTGGCCTGAATGGTTAGATGATAAAGAAGAGAATTTTGAAATTCCTGATATCATAGATTCAGATTTACAAAAACTCAATCAATATCAACTTGAAAACAAAAAAAATAATTATGAAAAAAATATTTTTGAAGAAATTCAAAAAGATACAAATAATTTTTCAGAAAACATCATTTTAAAAGGAGCTAGACAAAATAATTTAAAAAATATAAGTTGTGAAATCCCTAAAAATAAAATGACTGTGATAACAGGATTGAGCGGTAGTGGTAAATCAAGTCTTGCTTTTGATACTATCTTTGCTGAAAGTCAAAGACGTTTCATGGACAGTATGTCTAATTCCGGAAAATCTTTTTTTGAACAATTTGAAAAACCCGATTTTGATCAAATAAAAGGATTGCCCCCTGCAGTTGCAATTGAACAAAAAAATATTAGTCGAAACCCTCGTTCTACTGTAGGAACATTAACGGAAATTTATGATTATTTAAAACTTCTTTTTTCAAAAATAGGGATAAGACATTGTCCTGAATGTGGAAGAGCAGTAATAAAAATGACTGAAAGTGAAATCAAAGATTTTATAAGCAGTTTAAAACCCGAATTATCTCTTAAAATAAAACCTTTTGGAAATATCAATGCTGAAGAAATTTTTGATTTAAAAAAAGATATAGATAAATGTCTTTCACTCGGTAATGGAGCATTATCTTTAATAATTAATGAAATAGAAGAATATGTTTTACAAACAAAAGATATGTGTTATTTTTGTGATAAAAACTTTTTTGAATTGACTACTTCAGCATTCAGTTTTAATAATCCTGAAAGCATGTGTCCAAAATGTAAAGGGCTCGGTAAAAAACTTGAAATTGATATAAATCTTATAATTACTGAACAAGACAAATCAATTCTCGATAGTGCTTCACCATGGTGGGGAGATTTAAGAAAACACAGAAAAAATCCTAATGCCAATTGGATGAGAGGGGAAATTCTTGCTCTTGCAAATGATATGAAAGTTGATTTAGAACTTCCATGGAAAAATTTACCAGAAGAATTTAGAAAAAAAGCTTTATTTGGCTCAAAAGGAGAAAAATTTAAATTTGAATATAACACATCTAATGGAAGAAAAGGAGAAATTATTAGACCGGTTGAAGGAGCTTATAATTATATAAAAAGATTGTTTGATGAAAACACAAGTAGTTCTGCTACTACTATTGCCGAAAAGTTCATGTCAGAAAGCACTTGTGATATGTGTAATGGTGAAAGATTATCTCCTGAAGGTCGTTTAGTAACTGTTCAAAATAAAAGGTTTCCCGAAATAGTTTCATTAACTATAAAAGAATTAAAAAAACGGATTGAAGATTTACCCAAATATTTTTCAGAAAAGGAATTAAAAATATCATCTCAAATTTTAATTGAACTAAATAAAAAATTGAAAAATTTAATAGATGTTGGTTTATCTTATTTAACAATTGATAGACCTATTCCCACATTATCTGGTGGAGAAGCACAACGTCTCAAGCTTGCCTCACAGTTGGGTAGCGAAATAACAAATATTCTTTATGTTTTTGATGAACCTTCGATTGGATTGCATTCTAAAGATCATAAAAAATTGATTGATCTATTAATAAAACTTAGAGATGAAGGAAACACTCTTCTTATTGTTGAACATGATTATGATACTATGGCTGCTGCAGATAAAATAATTGATATAGGCCCAGGTGCAGGTATTCATGGCGGAGAAATAGTTTCACAAGGAACTTTTGATGAAGTTATAAAAAATGAAAATTCAGAAACTTCTAAATACTTAAAAATGATGTCTGAGTTTAAATCAAAAAATGGGAAAAAAATTAATAGAAAGACTTTTGATAAAACTATAAAAATAACGAATGTGAGTTGTAATAACTTAAAAAATATTGACGTTGAAATACCACTTGGAGTAATTGTAAGTGTAACTGGTGTAAGCGGTTCTGGAAAAAGTAGTCTTATTACTAAAAGTCTATACCCAGCAATTGAAAATCATTTAAAAAATAAATTAGATATTTATAAAAATTATGATAAAATTGAAGGTCTTGAAAATATTGATAAAATAATAAATATATCACAAAACCCTATAGGAAAAACTTCGCGTTCAAATCCTGCAACTTATACGGGTATATTTGATGATATAAGAGATATTTTTGCTGCTACAGAGCAATCAAAAATTAAGAGATTGAATAAAAGTCATTTCAGTTTTAATAGCAAAGATGGACAATGCCCTGCTTGTAATGGAGACGGCGGAAAATCAATACAAATGTATTTTATGGCAGATGTTTGGGTTGAATGCAATATATGTCATGGGAAAAAATTCAAGCCACAAACTTTAGAAATTTTTTATAAAGGAAAAAATATATCAGATGTTCTGAACATGAATGTAGAAGAAGCATTAGATTTTTTTGAAGATAATATTAAATTGAGAAAAAAATTGCAAGTGCTTTTTGATGTCGGGTTAAGTTATATAAAACTTGGTCAAAGTGCCCTTACACTTTCTGGTGGAGAAGCACAGAGAGTTAAATTATCTAAAGAACTATCAAAAACAAATACAGGAAAAACATTGTACCTTCTTGACGAACCATCTACTGGTTTACATTATTCGGATGTAAAAAATCTTTTGAAAATGCTTCGTAAAATAGTAAAAAGTGGAAATACAGTTTTAATTATAGAACATAATCTCGATATAATTTACAACTCTGATTGGGTAATTGATTTAGGTCCTGATGCAGGAGATGAAGGCGGAGAAATAATTGCAATTGGAACACCTGAAGATATAGCAAAAAATAATATAAGTTATACGGGAAAAGTTTTGAAAAGTAGAATGTAGGAAAGGTGAGAAAAAATGATTAGAGTAAATCAAATAAGACTTGAAATAGAAAGAAATGAAACTGAAATTAAAAATGAAGTTTCAAAAAAGCTTCAAATTTCAGAAAAAGATATTAAAAACATAATAATTGAAAAAAAATCTATTGATGCACGTCAAAAAAATAAAATGATATTTTTTAATTATACTATTCTTGCAGAAATTGAAAATGAAAATTTATTTTTAAAAAATAATTCGGATTATCAAAAAGTTCAAGAAGAAACATTTTTTATTCCTCATTTAAAAAATGTTTCGGAATTTTCAAGACCTGTTATAGTTGGCAGCGGCCCTGCAGGATTATTCTGTGCTCTCATATTGTGTGAAGCTGGGTTGAAACCTATTATAATAGAAAGAGGAGAAAAAATTGAAAAAAGAGTCAAAACAGTAGAAAGCTTTTGGAAAAACTCTATTCTTAATGAAGAGAGTAACGTTCAATTTGGTGAAGGCGGTGCAGGAACATTTTCTGATGGTAAACTTACAACTTTAATTAAAGATAAAGATAAAATTATACCTAAAGTATTTAATGAATTTGTTGAGTCAGGAGCGCCTAAAGAAATTCTTTATTTTAATAAACCTCATATAGGAACAGATGTTTTGAGAAAAGTTGTAATTTCATTACGGAATAAAATTGAATCTCTTGGTGGAACTTATTTGTTTGAATCAAAATTAACTGATATAATTATAAAAAACGGGCAAGTTGAATTTATTGAAATAAATGGAAATGAAAAAATTAAAACTGATACTTTAGTTTTAGCAATTGGGCACAGCTCAAGAGACACTTTTGAAATGCTTTTAAACAAAAATATGAAAATTTCTCAAAAACCTTTTTCAATGGGAGTAAGAATTGAACACCCTGCAGAATTAATTAATAAAATTCAATATGGAAAATTTTTTAATCATAAATCTTTATCTGCTGCAGATTATAAGATATCTACAAAAACAAAAGATTTAAGGGCGGTTTATAGTTTTTGTATGTGTCCCGGTGGTTATGTTATAGGAAGCTCTTCAGAAAAAAACTCTATCGTAATAAATGGAATGAGTAAAAATAAAAGAGATAATATAAATTCTAACAGTGCTTTGCTCGTCAATGTAGAAACAACAGATTTTAAATCTAATCACCCTCTCGCAGGAATGTTTTTACAAAAATTAATAGAAAATAAAGCTTTTGAAAAAAGTTTAATGAACAATTACTATGCTCCGGTTCAATTATTAAGTGATTTTTTAAATGATAAAATAAGCACGAGATTTTTTAATGTTAAACCTTCTTATATGCCTGGAACATATTTTGAAAAAATGGAAAACATATTACCTGATTTTATAATAAAAGCTTTAAAAAGTTCTATTGATGATTTTGATAAAAAATTAAAAGGATTTAATTTAAAAGATGCTGTTTTAACTGCTCCTGAAACTAGAAGTTCTTCTCCCATAAGGATAGAAAGAGATGAAAATTTTGAATCTTCAATAAAAGGAATATATCCTTCCGGTGAAGGTGCGGGTTATGCAGGAGGAATAACTTCATCTGCAGTTGACGGAATAAAAACGGCACTTTCTATAATAAAAATGAAAGGAGATTAAAACAAATGGAGTATAAGATTTTTTCATGGAATGTGAATGGAATAAGAGCGTCACATAAAAAAGGTTTTATTGATTTTATAAATAAATATAAACCGGATATATTATGTTTGCAAGAAATAAAGGCTTTAAAAGAACAATTCCCTCAAGAAATAATGGAATTAAATTATGAAATTAATATTTTTTCAGCTGTAAGAAAAGGATATTCGGGAGTCGCTACATTTTCTTCTGTAAAACCTAATAATGTTTTAAAAACTATTAACAGAGAAGAATTCGATAAAGAAGGTAGAGTTTTAATAACAGAATATGAAGAATTTTCTCTTTTTAATATTTATTTCCCTAACGGAAAAGCTTCAAAAGAAAGATTAAAATATAAGATGGAGTTTTATTATTATCTCATAGATTTTTTAAAAGAATATATTCAAAAACAACCTAATATAATAGTATGCGGAGATGTTAATACTGCTCATAAAGAAATAGACCTTGCAAGACCTAAAGAGAATGAAAACTCTTCAGGATTTTTACCCGAAGAAAGAAAATGGATTGATGATTTTCTTGATTTTGGGTTTGTTGATAGTTTGAGATTATTTAATGATAATGGCGAAAATTATACTTGGTGGGATTATAAAACAAAAGCAAGAGATAGAAATGTTGGGTGGAGAATAGATTATTTTTATGTTTCAAATAATATGAAAGATAAAATAAAAAAAGCAGAAATCCACACCGATGTTTTCGGTTCAGATCACTGCCCTATTTCAATAGTTTTAGATTTTTAATCAAGTATTTTCCAATTATTTTCTAATGCAACTTTTTTTAATTTTTTATCAGGAGTTACACAAATAGGATTACCTACTTTTTTTAAAAATGGTAAATCAGAATGTGAATCTGTATAAAAATAAGATTTTTTTAAATCAATATCATGTTTTTTAGAATAGTCGACAGCCATGTCGGCTTTTTTTTGCCCATAACAATAATCATCCGCCATTCTAACGAAAATGTTATTTTCAAAAATTAACTCGCTACATACTAAATCATCCATTTCAAGATCTTTAAAAACGGGATAACATATTGACCAAGGAGAAGCCGAAAGCATTATAATTTTAAAACCATCTTTTTTATGGCTTTCAATTATTTCTTTTATAAAATTTCTAACATATTGTCTTCCATTATTTTCATACCAATCATTACCCATTTTAATTACTTCATCATAAGTCATTCCTATAAATCTTTCAGATAATTTTCTAGTAATACTTTCTATATCCATTATTCCCATAATAAATAAAAAAGGAAGTGGCAGTAATTTCATAAAATATTTAAAACTTATCTGATTTGTTTTAAGTAAATAACTATAATATAATTTACCACTATAAGTTTCAAGAATTGTATCATCTAAATCAAAAAAAGCTGCTTTTTCATTCATAAAAAATTCTCCTAAAATTGTAATAAAAATAATTGTTTATTCAAAAATAAAATAAACATTTTTTAAAATAAAAAAATATAATCTTTCTATAAATTATATCATGAATTTTGTGAAAATAAAAGTTTTATAGTGGAAATAATTAATTGTTGTTTTAAATAAAAAAATTATTGAAAAACAATAATTAATTATTGACTTTTAATTATTTTTGTGATATGCTATTATTATCAATTAAAAAATGGGAGAGTGATTAGCATGACAAAAGAAAGATTTAAAAAAATTAACAGATTTATTTATGGATTATCTAACCTTTGGATTGTGGTTAGTGCTATAGGGTTACTATTTTTCAGTATATTCAGTATTTTTCCAAAATTATTTGATAAGATAAATCTCAATTTATCTATAGAATTACCTGGAATTTCTTTTATTTTGAAAGAAGTGAGCGAAATAAATTCATATTACTTTTTAATATTGACTTTAAATATCTTAATATTTTTATTATTAGGCATATTTTTTAGAAAAATATTTAAAAATATAAAAGACGAAAAAATTTTTATTAAAGAAAACTTTAATTACTTAAAAAGTATAGGACTTCTTACAATTGCAAGTACTATTCCATATACTATGTTTAATTATAACAACGCTAAAATTATACTTGAAAATTTAAAGTTTCATACAAGTGATTTTTCATTGAATATAAAATTAAATTTTGAATTAGTTATTTTAGGTATAATAATAATAATTTTTGCAGAAATATTTAAATATGCTGTGGAATTAAGAGAAGAAAACGATTTAACAATATAGGAGATGATGATTTTGCCTATTATAGTAAATTTAGATGTTATGATTGCTAAAAGAAAAGTTTCTTCTAAAGATTTGGCTGAAAAAATTGGAATAACTCAAGCTAATTTATCTGTTTTAAAAACTTCAAAAGCAAAAGCAATAAGGTTTTCAACGTTAGAAGCTATTTGCAAATATTTAAATTGTCAGCCCGGAGATATTTTAGAATATGTAGAAGAATAAAAAAAATCAGCTTACGCTGATTTTTTTATTCTATTTTCTTTTTTTTCTAAATAATAAACCAAAACCTATAATACAAAAGAAAATAACTATTCCAAAATAAATAAATTTTTCAGTTGAAGTTATTTCTTTTGCAGTATCTAAAAAATAATTATTTCCAATTTCTAATTCTGTATTTTTCATTATTCCATACAACGCATAAAAAGATAAAATTAAAGAACCAAAAATTATACATATTCCAGAAATAAATAAGTCAAATGTTTTTGAAAGTACAATTCCAAAAATTATTCCCATAACAACCATAAAAGCAACATTAATAAATATCAAGTCTACATTGAAAGATTCAAAAAAATCTGTTTGAGATGCTATCAAAAAGTTTCCTAAAGTATATCCAAAAAATCCTCCAATTACTACTCCGCCTATTACAATTAAATATTGAAAAACAAAATAAAAACTAACTGCAACTAAAAGTGAAAATACAAAATAAATTATACTTTGGTATTCAGAATATTTATCTATAAGATCCTTTACAAAATTAACTTGTATTAATAACGGAATTACAAATACATACGCTGTATAAAAACCTGCAAGTGCAAAAGATAATTTAGACGACAGTTTTGAAAAAAATATGAAAAATAACGCTACAGGAACTAAAATAAGCCATGAGCTTACAAGAACATCAAAATAATTACTAATAACATCAAATACTTCTTCCATAAAAATCCCCCTTTTTATTAAATTATTCTATTATTATTTGTTTAAAACAATCCTCATCACTTTTTTGCTTTTTTAAATAAACTCTCAATATACCATCATCAAATTGAGCTTTAACATCATTTTTTATTACAGGTTTTTCTAAATGAATATTTCTTTCTATATAACCTTCAAAAATTTCTTTTTTTAAATCTTTTCTTGAATCTATATCTCTAAAAATTTTCTTTTCTGCTGACAAAACTAATGAATCTTCACTTAAGTTAAGCTGAATATTTTCTTTTTTTACTCCGGGAAGTTCGAATAAAACTATAATTAATTCTTCAGTTTCGTAAACATCCGCATTAATTTTACACTTTATTTTCTCGTTTCCAGGTATAGAATCAAAAAGCCCGTCAATTTGTCTCTTCAAACTTGAAAAAGAATAAAAAAAATCGTCATTTCTTTCTTCCATATAAAACACCTCCAAAAACTAAAATAATAATAATAATTAAGTTAAAAATATAATTCGTTTTTGTTTAAAAGTAATATTTTGTTCCCTTCTTTTTTAATTATACCACATTCTTCTAATTTTAAAAATTCTCTTGAAAGCGAAGGTCTTGCAACTCCAAAGATATGAGACATTTCTTCTATTGAAACAGGCAAAATTATTTCGTATGTTTTACCTTGTTGATTATATAACTGCATTAAATAAAAAATTATCTTTTCTTTTATACTTTTCATAGAATTAAAATATAACTTTTGAGATAGAAATATAACTTTTTTAGATATTACTTCTAATAAACTTTTTAAAAAATCTTGATTTTCATTACAATATTTTAGAATTTGTGATTTCGAAATATATAATATAGTTGTTTTTTCATCAGAAATTATATCTACAGGAGAAATATTTTTAGAAGCAAAAACAAATCCTGGAGCAAGTAAACTTGGACTTTTAATTCTTTCCACTTGCATCACTTTGCCATTAAAATCACTCATTTCAGTTACAACTTCTCCGAATATGAGAACCATTAAATCATCTACAGGTTCTGTTCTAAATAAAATTGGTTCTTTTTTTTCAAAATTTTTAATTATATTATCTCCACTTTTGATAATATTTTCTATAGAGTTAAAAGACAAAGGTTTAAAAAGGTCAATTTTAGAAATATTCTCAGCAATTGGATGCATTTTTTCCTCCCCCGTAACATATGTTACTGTATTTATTTATCATATGAATTATACTTTAATTATGAGAATAAAACAATACCATTATTTTATATAGGGAGGAATTTTATGGAGAAACTATTAAGAAATGAAATCAATTATCAGGAAAATTCTATAGTGAGCAAACATCTAATAAAAGAAAATACTGGAAATATTACGTTATTTGCTTTATCTAAGGATGAAAAAATTAGCGAACACACAACACCTTTCGATGCTTTTGTATTCGTTTTAGAGGGAGAAATAAAAATTACTTTAGATAAAAATGCTCATGTTTTGACTAAAGACGATTTTTTAATTATGCCTACAAATATTCCACATGCACTTTATGGAATAGAAAATTGCAAATTTATGTTAATAATGATAAAAAATATTATTGAGGAGGGAAAGAAATGAGTATGTTTTGTTTTCAATGTCAAGAAGCTTCAAAAAATGTAGGGTGTACAGTAATGGGAGTATGTGGTAAAACAGAAGAAACAGCAAATCTTCAAGATGCTTTGATTCATGTTTTAAAAGGTATTTCTTATTGGGCGATGCAAGCTAAAAAAGTTAACTTATCAAATGATGCGGCTGATGTTTTTGTTGTTGAAGGTTTATTCTCTACTATTACTAATGCAAATTTCAGCTCTAAAAGATTTAAAGAATATATTGATAAAGCTATAGATTTAAAAGAAGAATTGAAAAATAGTTTTTTGAAAAAATATAAAGAAGAAACTGGAAAAGATTTCGAATTATCTAATGTCCCAGAAGCAGCTTTATGGAATGAAAAAGGAGATATATTTGCTTACAATCATAAAGGAATGAAAGTAGGTATATTAACTGATAAAAATGAAGATGTTAGATCGTTAAAACAATTTTTAATAATTGGTTTAAAAGGTATTGCAGCATATACAGATCATGCGTATATATTAAAACACTATAATAAAGAAATTGTTGAATTTACAGAAAGAGCTTTATCTGAAACATTAAGAGAAGATGTTTCAGGTGATGAATTGACAGGATTAGTTCTTGAAGCAGGAAAATATGCTGTTCAAGCTATGGCTTTACTCGATCAAGCTAATACTACCGCATATGGAAATCAAGAAATAACAAAAGTTTATACCGGAACATATGATGCACCTGGTATTTTAATTAGTGGGCATGATTTGTTAGACCTTGAAGAATTATTAAAACAAACAGAAGGAACAGGAATAAAAATTTATACTCATGGTGAAATGCTTGCAGCAAATGCATATCCTGAACTGAAAAAATATAAACATCTTGTAGGAAATTTTGGTGAATCTTGGTGGTTACAACAAGAAGATTTCGAAAAATTTGGTGGAGCAATTTTAATGACTACTAATTGTATAGTAAAACCTAAAAATAGTTATAAAGATAGAATTTTCACCACTGGACTTGTGGGTTGGGATGATGTTTCCCATATACCTAACAGATTCGATGGAAAAGCAAAAGACTTTTCAAAAATAATAGATAAAGCTTTAGAAATAGGAAATATTCCTGTTATGGAAGGAAAGGAAATAGTTATAGGGTTTGCACATGATCAAGTTATGAAAGTTGCAGATAAAGTAATTGATGCTGTAAAAAATGGTTCAATAAAAAA
This sequence comes from uncultured Thermotogaceae bacterium, assembly GCA_964478535.1. Taxonomy (GTDB): domain Bacteria; phylum Thermotogota; class Thermotogae; order Petrotogales; family Petrotogaceae; genus CAYZNB01. The sequence continues at coordinate 3,072 of CAYZNB010000060.1, read as the reverse complement.
ATTCTTTGTAATGGCAGGATGTGACGGAAGACATAAAGAAAGAAAATATTATACAGAATTTGCAGAAAATCTTCCGAAAGATAATGTAATACTTACAGCGGGCTGTGCTAAATATAGATATAATAAACTGGATTTAGGAGATATAGGAGGAATTTCAAGAGTGTTAGATGCCGGGCAATGTAATGATTCTTATTCACTTGCTGTTACTGCATTAAAACTTAAAGAAGTTTTCGGTCTTGACGATATAAACGATCTTCCTATTGAGTATAACATAGCTTGGTATGAACAAAAGGCGGTTGCAGTATTATTAGCTTTATTACACTTAGGTGTTAAAGGTATAAAATTAGGGCCAACATTACCTGCGTTTTTATCTCCAAATGTAGCTAAAGTAATAATTGATACTTTTAAATTATCTACTATAAACACCGTTGAAGAAGATATTGAAACAATGACAAAATAATTAAAAAAAGGCATACTTTGTATGCCTTTTTTTACAGTATATATTCAAAAGGAAAATCACCTACATAAACTGTATCGCCCTCTTTAACTTCAGAGGTTTTTAAAGCTTTTTCTAAACCATTTTTTTGGAGTATATTCATTATTTTCATTCTTGAATCTGGTTTATCTATATCATATTTTAAAAGAAGTGTTTCTATTCCTTTGCCAGTAACTTCATAAACATTTTCACTCCATTTTACTATTTCAATTTTAAAGAAAATATCAGTATCAAATTTAACGGGGTCAATTTCTAATTTGATTTTCTCTTCTCTTTTTCTCAATAACTTTTCTAATTTTCTAATTCTTTCCAGTCTATCTGGCTCTATAGCTTGCCATAATGCCCCCTTTATTATATCAACGTTTTCACTTGTGTATGCCGACATTTTGTACACTTTTTTTCCTATTTTTTCTTCTAATAATTTTACTTTTTCATCAACTTCTTCAGAAGGTAATAAATCACATTTATTTACAGCAATTATTTCTCTTTTATTTGATAAAATTTCTGAATATTTTTCCATTTCATTTCTTAATTTTAAATAATCATCGTAAGGATCTCTTCCTTCGATTCCTGATATATCTATAAGATGAAGTAAAACATAACATCTTTCGACATGTTTCAAAAACATTATACCTAAACCAATTCCCTCATGGGCTCCTTCAATTATTCCAGGAATATCTGCTACAACAAAAGAGAGACCTTCATCAACTTTAACCACCCCTAAATTTGGTACAAGAGTAGTGAAGGGATAATTTGCGATTTTAGGTTTTGCATTAGAAATTTTTGAAATAAAAGTGGATTTTCCTACATTAGGAAAGCCTACTATTCCTATATCTGCAAGAAGTTTTAAAACTAATTTTACTTTTACTTCTTCGCCTGGAGCACCTTTTTCAAAAATTTTTGGTACTTGCATTTTTGATGATACAAATTTTCTGTTCCCCTTACCACCCTTACCACCTCTTGCAATTACTATATATTGATTTGGATATTGTAAATCAGCGATCATTTCATTAGTTTCAAAATCGTAAACAGCTGTTCCGGCAGGAACTTCTATAATTAAATCGTTTCCATCTGCTCCAAATTGATTTTTCTGTCGGCCATTTTCAGCGTCTTCAGCTCTAAATTTTCTTTTATACTTGAAATCTATCAAAGTATTTTTGCTTAAAACACTTTTTAAAATTACATTCCCGCCATTCCCGCCATCTCCGCCATCGGGACCGCCTTTTGGCACATATTTTTCTCTTCTAAAACTCATTGAACCATCTCCGCCTTTACCAGCGAAAATCTCGATAACAACTTCATCCGTAAAATCATATTTCATTCCTAACACCTCTTATTCTTTATTTCCAAAAGTTTTTTTAATTGTTTTCAAATTATGTCCAAATTGTTCTTTTTCCATATTTCCTATAGGTTCGATATGAATGGTAACATCTTTTATATAATTATTCAAAGAAATTATATCTTCTTCTATTTTCGCACATATTTCATTAGCTTCTCTAACGGTCATGTTTTCATCAACTTCTAGGTGCATATCTATAAAATAAACGAAACCATTTTTTCTAACTCTTATTTTATGAGGATTTTTAACCTCTCTATGATTTTCAAGTGTTTTTACAATTAAACTGTAAATGTCGCCTAATTCTTTTGAGCCATCCATAATTTCGTTTGATGTTTCCATAAACATCTCAATTCCAACTTTAAAAATAAATATCGATACGATTAATGCTAAAATAGCATCTATTTTTTCAAATCCTGTAATAAAAAATATTAAAATACCAATAAAAATGGATGCCGATGTAAAAATATCATTTTTCATATTATAAGCATCTGCTATAAAAGAACTAGAATTAATTTTTTTTCCTATTGAAAGCTTGTATTTATATAAAAATATTTTCGCTAAAAAAGATATAAATGATACTATTAAAACAATATGCAAATTAGAAAAATCTCTTTCTTTAGCCATTAAATTTGAAACAGCTGATGTGAAAACTTCAAAACCTGCGTATAAAATAACAAAAGAAAGAACTTTTGTTATAATAGTTTCAGCTCTTTCGTGACCATAGGGATGAGAGGCATCTGCAGGTCTGTTAGAAATTTTCGCTGCGATTAAAGTTAAAAAAGAAGTAGCAATGTCAGTTGCTGAATCTATTCCATCCGCCATAATTGCAAGACTTCCAGTAAGAAAACCTGTAAAGAGTTTTCCGGTAGCCAAAATTAAATTTAATACTATTCCTACAATTGAACCTCTTTGCGCTAGTTTTTCTCTATTAATTTCCATCAATCAATCAATACTCCTTTATTAGTAATATATTTAAAAGTTGGTTAAAAAAAATAGTGTTAAAATAATTGATTATAAGTAGTAAAATTATAATAGTAGAGTATTGTTTTTTTAATTTCACTAACCAACTTTTCTATAACAACTTAAAAATGATTTTAACTCATTAAATAATCAACAAACTAATAGCCATAATGGCCATTCCGGAAACCAAACCATAAATTGATAAATGATGTTCTCCATAAGTTCTTGCTGTTGGTAATAGTTCATCTATTGATATGAAAACCATTATTCCAGCTAC
>CAYZNB010000059.1:0-17023 GCA_964478535.1 uncultured Thermotogaceae bacterium | reverse complement strand
ATTATAGTCGTTTAGCTGGTAAATCTGTAGGAGGAAACCACAGATGAACACAGATGAACACAGATTGATTTCAGAAGAAATAATTGGCTGTACAAACTCTCTAGGAATGCTTATTAATTTTGGTACTACAAAAGTTCAAATAAAAAAAATGTTAAATAACAATTAAAATATCTGTGTTCATCTGTGTTCATCTGTGGTTAAAATAGTTTGAAGTGGGTATTGCGAAACATAGAAAATTAAAAAAGTCATTGAAAAATTGAGTGTTTTTTTAAATATGTAAATATTGTCGCTAATGCTGTAACGCCGTGCAAAGTGCAGCGTGGCTGTTACACTACATTTAAAAACGAAAAAAGGATTTCTTTTTTAATGCATAAATCTATTTTAATTACTCATTATTTTTTTTGTTCAATTCTTCCGGAATGATTGTTCATTTTTGCCGGACACTCTGTTCACTCTCTAACAGTCAAATTGTTTATTTTAAATGTAATATTTACCTATTAACTATATATTGTAAAAACACAATTTAATTATATATATTTATAACAAATTTATGATATAATATTAATGCGATTAAAATTAAAGGAGCTGATTTTATGAAAAAAATTTTATTTATTATATCTTTTGTTTTTTTGATTTTACTTTCTAGTTGTATTGATAATACTCCAAAAAACAATGACTTTATTACTATTGATTATAGCGGAAATATTACTAAAACAAATGAAATCATTAATTTAGAAATCCAAAATACAAGAAATAATTCTGAAGATAATAATTTCGAATATGAAATAACTTATATCGCTAGAATAAACCCAGTAATTGTTGATTTTCCAACAAAAAATGTGGTTGTTCAAGCTAATGATATTGTTATACATGATGATAGAGCATATATAGCTTATAATAATGCAGGAGAAGAAATTGCAGGAGCTATTCAAATAGTAAATATTGCAAATAAAGAAAATCCAGAAATAATTTTAGAAGTAAAATTTAGATATATTCAAGTAACAGCTTTATATATTGATGGAGATGAGATTATTTTCGGAGGTTCTTTAAATCCTGATTTTTTTGGCGGAAATAAAAGTTTTGTTTCAAAATTTTCTTCAAATAACCCTACTCAAAAAGATATGATGGGAAATATGACTTTTTTAGAAAGCTTTACAACTACTTCAATTACAAAATATGATGATTTTTATTATATAGCTGTTGGTGCTAAAAATGGTGGTATTCATAAATTAAATGATAATTTTGAAGAAATTAATTTTTTTAATTATGATGATGTAAGATCGGTTGATTCATTTTCAAATGGAATATATAGTTTAATTGGAACATATGAAAGTGATTATGATTATGGCCGTCTTATCAATCCTTTAAACAATAATGAAATCAATATTGGAGATTATACATCTTTTGAACATAAATCTACAATTCAACTTTTTGAAAAAGAAAATGGATTTCACAACGAAGAAGTTATGGCGTTTTTAGCTCTTGCTGAACAAGGATTCAAAATGGTTCAAATTGGAGAGGGAGTAGAAGAAAGTGAACGCATAATATTTGAAAAATCTTTAGACGATCTTGCACCTCCTGAAGAAGGAATAATAAGAGCTTTAAATAGCGTATCATACGATGGAGGTTTTGCTTTCCTTGCTTTAGGAGAGTATGGTTTTAAAGTTATGAGAATAAACGGGGAAATAGTTTATGTTGATGAGGATACAGGCGAACTTGTAAGTACATTAGATGAATTTGCAGAAGTTGTTGGTATACATAAATTTGATAAAGATTTTTATAATACAGATAAACCTTATTCTTTTAATCACATCGAATATAAAAATATATTAGGAGAAGACAATAAAGAAGTAAATTATCTTTTTGCTGCTGCAGGAAATTTTGGGGTTAATATTTATACATTAAAACACAAAAACGAATATATTTACAATCCTACTGATGAAGAAATTATTGACAAAATATATGATGTTTTAGAAAAAAGTGAATATAATAAAAAACATTTTTATTTAGATTTTAAAAAAGATGTAAATATGACTGTGACTTTTATAGAAGCAAATAACGGACATAAAAATGAGTTTGGATATATGAACTATGATAAAAATAACAGAACACAAACAGGAGAGTATTTTGAAATATTTGAAAACACCTCAAAGCAAGGAGAAGGCGGAGCATTAGTTCAAGGATTTTCAAAATCATTTGACATGAAATCTTCTGAAGATATAGTTTTTTATATTTCGAGAAATAGAGAATGGTATCATTCAGACTGGAAATTAGATGATCACAGAGGCCCTAGAAGAAATATTTATCATTATGCTTTTTATATTGATGAAGATTTTAATAGAATTTATATTTATGTAGACACATTAAATCAAGCTGGTGAAAATAAATATGATAGATTGATAGTTAGTTTATCTTTTGAAGACGATGAAGAAATTAATAATATTGTAGATGTTATAGAAGTAAGTTCATTTTAAAAAAAAGACGCCAAAGGCGTCTTTTTTTATTTATGCTCTTGAAACATATTTTCCTGTTGTTGTATCTACTACTATTTTTTCTCCAATATTTACAAACAAAGGTACGCCTATTTCTGCTCCTGTAGATAATTTTGCATTTTTTAAAGGATTGTTTACTGAATCACCTTTCTCGCCTGGTTCTGTGTATTCTATTTCAAGAGTTACATTTTTAGGCAAAGAGAAAGAAACGGGTCTTTCTTCATAAAAAGATACTTTTACTATACCATCATCACTTAAAAATTGCAAAATATCGCCTAAATCATCTAAATGAACTTCAATTTGCTCGAAAGTTTCATTATCCATAAAAGCATAATAATCTCCATTTTTGTATATATGTTGCATTTCTTTTTGCTGAAGAACTATATCCTCGAGTTTTTCCCCGCCTTTCATTGAAGTATCAACGGTTGAATTTGTTTCAATATTTTTCATTTTTAAAGTAACAGTGGCTTCGTTTCTTCCAGACCAGTTATATTTTGTTTTTAAAACTGTATGAAGCTGGCCATTTAACATTATTACATATCCCGGTTTTAATTCTGCTGCTGTAATCATTAATTCTCACTCCTATTTCATTATAATTTTGTTTAATTTATTTTACTACATAATTTCAAAATTTTCTATTAAATTTTCTTGAAGACTTTTTATTTTTTGAAAATATTCTTTTAATGAAATAAATACTTTTTGTAACTTTATATATTCTCTTTCTAAAAACATAAAATTTTTTTCAAAATCAATTTTTAAATCATAATCATTCAAATATAAAATTATATTTTTATAATTATTATAAATCTCTTTGCTATCAAAAAAATTTTTCATAAAATTCAAATATGCAGTAACCTTCAGATGATGAACTTTATTTTTTTGCTTATATGCTTCCCAAAAAAACGGTATACCAGAATTTAAAGCAAGTTGGAATGAATCTTCTCCTCTTATCCAATTGAATTTTGCTCCTATCAAATAAGAATCAAAATATTTTTGCGGTAATATTGGCATTTTTTTAATATTAGTCGCTAAAATATCTTTATTACCCCATAAAATTATTTCTTCTTTCAAAAAAGCACATATTTTTTCAGGTGAATATAAATAAATATTATGAAAGTTATTTTTTTTATCTTCAGTTTGAATATATTTTAAAATTCCAGCACTTTTTTCATATATTCCAGGAACAAGAAATATATTTTTTGTTTTTATTTCTTTATGATAAGCTTGTGTATTATTGGAGTCAACAGCCCATTTTTCTGGAGTAAAGTAATCTATTGTAATACATTTGCTTTTATTTTTATTTATAGATTTTAAAAAAATTTTTTCTGGAAAAAATTGAAACATAAAAATTATTTTTTCAGAAGATTTATAATCATCTTTTAAATCGATCATTTCAATTACATCGAATAATATTTGATCGTCTAATTGAAAAAATATTTCTTTGTTATCTGTTAATATTCTCGTTTTTTCATAATTTTCATTTAGATATTTCGCTAATCTTAAAGAATATCCGGCATCTCCGAAATTATCTATAACGGTTGTAAAGATATCTATCAAATTATATCATCTCTTTCAGATAATAGTTTATTGCTGTTTTCCAATCTGGTAGTTGTATATTTAATTCATTTTCAATTTTTTTGTTAGATAAAACCGATGTAATTGGTCTTAAAACTTTTGAGTTTGTATTTTTTTGAGTTGTTTTTAAAATTTTAATATTTATTTTCAGTTTGTCAAAAATATGCTTTGCCCATAAGTATCTTGAACAAAAATTGTTATTAGTTATGTTATAAATACCTTGACTATTTGCATTTAATAGTTTTAATGTAAAATATGCCAAATCTTTGCAATAAGTTGGAGAAGCTATTTCATCTGTAGTTACTTGAATTTCTTTGTTATGTTTTGAAGCATTTAAAATTTTTTTTACAAAATTATTATTAGAGTTTCCAAATAACCATGAAGTTCTTATTATTAGATAATCGTATAAATTATCTATTACTAATTTTTCACCAACTGATTTAGTATATCCATAATAGTTTAAAGGATTAGCAAAATCGTTTTCTTCATAAAATAGTTTTTTCCCATCAAAAATATAATTTGTAGAAAAAAAAATAAGTTTTATCTTTTTTTCAGCGCATAATTTTATTAAATTATTTGGAGCGTTAATTTTTAAAGCTTTTTCACAGGAAAATTGTGCATTTTCAACATCTGTAAAAGCAGCACAATTTAGTATGTGTGTAATTTTTTTATTTTTTAAATAGCTTTTCATTTGATCATAATTTGCAATATCAAAAGTTTTTTTATCTTCAAAATAAAAATTTGAAGTACTTAAATTTAAAAATTCTTTTGCTAATTGACCTTCTGATCCTGTTATTAGTATTTTCATTTAAATATTTATCCTAAATTTAATTTCTTCAAATGTTGGTAAATCTTTGTCTTTTTCGCTTATTATTAAAGCATGTTCCGTTATATTCAGCTCTTTTAAATTCCAATTTATTTTTAATGTTTTATCATTCCAAATTATTCCGTAATCATATTCAGGAGAATAGTATTCATCAGTTTTATAATAAACAATAGTGTTATCCTCTAAAGAAATAAAACCGTGAGCAAATCCTTTAGGTAAAAATAAAGATTCATTTTCATTCAAAATTTTTGTGTAGTGTTTTAAATATGTAGTTGAATTTTTTCTTAAATCAACTGCTACATCAAAAATTTTTCCAGTTAAACATCTAATAAATTTTGATTGAGGTTTAGAGTTTTGAAAATGTAATCCTCTCAAAACATTTTTCATTGAGATCGAATAATTTTCTTGCACAAAAGATGTGTTTAAAAAATTAAAATTTTCTTTTCTAAAAACTTCAGAAAAAGTTCCTCTTATATCAGAAAAAGTTTTATTTTTTATTTCTATTAATCCTTCAAATTGTGTATTTAATATTTCAAAATTATCCATAAGTTTTCCAACTCTCTAATTTTATTCTTCGCTAACTTTCAGAATCTGTTAATTCTTCAATAATTAATTTATAATCATATTTTGGAAATTCCGAATAAATATGATAGTACTTATTCAAAGAAATATTTTTATGCATTTCTTCGCCTTTTATTTTCCATAGTTCGTAATAAACTCTTGCCCTTTCTTCTTGTTTTTTTACAGATTCAAGTAAAGCTTTTATTTGTTTACAACCAGCATTTTCATTACTTAAAGCTAAGATTTTGCTGCTTAAAATTTCAACTTCAAAATAAATTTCTCTTCTTTCCATTTTTTTTAATATTTGTTTTGCTTTTTTTAATGTTTTCTCGCATTCTTCATAATTTTTTAATTCATAAAGTGTTTTTGATTTATAACTTAAAAATCCTGACAAATAATAATTAAATTCTAATTTTTCTGCTAAAGAAATTGCTTTTTCATAGTATTTTAAGGCTTCATCATATTTCTTTTTATAATATAAAACGTTTCCAACATTAGAATAAGAAATGCTGAGTCCTTTTCTATCTTTTAATTCTTTATCAATTTTAATAGATTCTTCTAAATAGTTTAAAGCTTCATCAAAAATTCCTTTATTCAAATAAAGTTCTCCCTTGTTTGAATAAACAAGACTTATTCCAGATTTATCTTCTAATTCTTTACATATTTTCTCTTGATCATCGTAAGTTTTTAAGGCTTCATCATATTTACCTTGAAATAAATAAATATTACCTATATTTCCTAAAGCTACACTCAAACCTTTTTTGTCTTCTAATTCTTCACATAAGTCTTTGTTTCTAAGATAATTAGATAATGCTTTATCATAATTTCCTTTATTGTCATAAATTATTCCTATGTTACCAAAAATTCTTGATAATACTCTTTTATCGCCAATTTTTTCACAAATTTTTTTTGCTTGCTTATAATAATTCATTGCTTGTTTATAATCATTTTTTTCAATATATAATATCCCTAGATTGTTTAAAGAAGTAGATAATCCTTTCATATCATTAATCTCTGTAGCTATTTTTATTCTTTCTTCGTAAAGTTTAATTGCCTCATTATATTTCCCTTTAATATGATAAATAATCGCCATATTACCAAGCGCAGAAGAATATCCTTTTTTATCTTCCATTTCATAACTTATAATTTTTCTTTTTTCATAATAATCAAGAGCTTTTTCGTATTCGCCTTTTTCATAAAAAATCCTTCCCATATTTTCATATGAGATTCCTAATTGTTCTTTAAAATCATTTTTTTCTGAAATTATTATGCATTCTTCGCAAATTTTTAATGATTTTTCGTATTCACCTTTATTATACAGAACCCATGAAAGTTGAAGTTTAAACTTTATATTTTCTAAAAAATAATCATTCTCTAATGAAATGTTCAATCCCAAATTTAAAACATATAATTCTTCGTCTATTAGACCCATATTATCTAAAGCTATTGATTTTTTATAATAATATTCCAATATTTTTTTTGTATTTTCATAAGAAATACTAATAAGATTATCTAAACAATGCAAAACTTTTTTTAATTCAAAATTTTTTTCATAAAAATCTACAGCTTTTTCATAATAGATTATTGATTTATCAAAATTTCCTGCATCTTTAAAATTTTCTGCAATCCCTAAAAATTTCTCAGGGAAATTTCTATATAACTTTTCTGATAAATCTGTTATCAAATCATATAATTTTTTCCATTTTTGATTTAAATTTTTTTTAAATTTTTTGTCAAAAATAAAATTACAATCTATCAGATTTTTCAATTCAAGAAATTCCTTCCAAAAATCCTGTTTTTCAACATACGATACAAAAGCTTTTTCATTTTGAATAATTTCATTATCTATAAATCTATCATATTTATAATTATTCTTTATTTCTTCCGAATCTTCTATTATCAAAATTGATTTTTCTACATCTGAAATTAATTTTTCAATTCTAATTCCAAAAATTTCTAATAAACTATCTGGAAAAATCATTTCTGTATTAATATCTTTTTTCTTAAAAATAAGACTCAGTTGTTCTATTTTTAAAGGAATATTATTTGATTTTTTTTGAATATTTTTTATTATTTTTTCATCAGTACTAACACTCAAAATATTTTTTATCATTTTTTTTGAATCAGAATTTTTTAAAGTATCCAAATTAATTTTTCTTAAATTAATTTTTTTATCTAAAAGAATTAAATTTCTCTCTTTTTCTTCAGTTTTATTTCTTGTGACAATACACATGAAAGGAAAATCAAACATTTCTCTAGAAAGAAATGAAATAAATTCTAGTGTTTCTTTATAAAAATTTTCTATATCTTCAAATATTATAATCAAGGGCTTATTAAGACTTAATGATTGAAAGAAAACTGTATAAAAAAGAAAATTATTTATCTCTTTTTTATCAAAATCAATAGAATTAATTTTATTTAACACTATGTGTCTTCTATAATCAAAAGATTTTTCAGTATTTTCTTTTATTTTTAAAAGAATATTTTCAAAGTTCTTTTTTTTACTTTCTAAAGAAACTAAATTTATTTCATTAAAAAAATTTGTTATATAATCATTTATAACATTTTCAGAATTTTTGTTTGGTTTAATTTCTACTATATTTACATGTTTTTGTTCATTACAAAACTCTTCAATAAGTCTACTTTTACCAATCCCAAAAGAACCATATATTTCAACCACTTCTTTAAATTTTCCATTATAAAGATTAACAGAGATGTCTTCTAAAATTTTTAGTTCTTCTTTCCTATCTAAAAAATTTCTTGATATATTTTTTTTCTTTAAATTTTCTCTTTTATTGCTTATCAAAAAAATATTGTTACTTTGATTGTTTTCTTTAAATTTTACTTCGCCAATAATTTTTACTTTATAATAAGATTTAATTTCTTCTGAAATTTTTTCAGAAATTACAACCTCGCCCCAATTTGCTCGAATCATATAAGCAAAAGATCTATAATTAATTTCTCCTAAAATTGTATAATCTTGAATATTTTTATTCCCAATAAAACTAATATACGAAATATCATTTTCTAAACCTGCTTTTACATTTTGACCATATTTTTGCTTTATCTCATAAATAAAATCAACAGCTCTTAATAAAATGTTTTCACCAGCTAAAGGAGGGGCAAATATAATTTGAATTATATTACCTTTATTATCAATTTCTATTTTATTAAAAAAACCTCCATATTTATTAGCTTTATTCAATAAAAATTTTATGAAATTTTTTGTCGCATTTTTTTTATCAAAATCTTTAAATGACATAAATATACTAACAGCATCATAGTAATTATTATTTTTATCAAAATTAATTATCTTTTCAGGAATAAATTTTTCAAAAAAATTATCTTCTATGTTTTCTGATAAATTGTTTTTTTCATCATTTGCCAATTCTTTTATATTAGTTTTTATACTTATTAATTTAAAAGTATTTTCATTAATTTCAAGATATTTTATTTTTTCTTTAGAAATCATTTTTAAAATACTTTTATCAAAAAGAATGTCATTTTTTTCACAGTAATCAAGCAAAAAAGCACTTTCTGTAATAGCAGTTCCAGAAAATGAAAATACATTGTTATAAAGACTTTCTTCGATTTTCCATGAAATATCCCCAAAAGAAAGACATATTTTCACAAAATGCAAATTTTGTTTTATTTTATAAGCAGATTTTAGAATGTTATAAATATTTGTATGTTTTTTAAAAACGAATGTAAAACAATCTCTTGTAAAAGAAGAATAAAATCCTTCTGTTTTATAAATTTCTGATAAAGTAGGATTAAATAAATTTTCACATAAAGATTCTATTATTTCTTTATTTTCAATATAATCTTCTTTAAAACTTTCAATTAAAGTGGAAAAACCTGTTATCTCTATTTTCATAACAATTCCATCAAAAGTACCTTTTAACTTTTTTTCTTTATAATTATTAATAATAAAATCAGGTATCAATTTTCTCATTTCTTCCCCTCCAAAGATTAAAACGAAAACGCTCTATTTTTTGGTATAAATATCCTATAAAAGGTAAAAATCTGTTAATTATACAAAAGATCAAAAACAATTTATTAGGAAAAATTTTTTCTACCCCTATTTCAATCTCACGTAATATAGCACTTGCAACTTTTTCTGCCGAATCTAATGGAAAAGGTATTGGAATTTGATTGCCTGCTCTTTTAAAAAAAAGTGTTTTAGTTGCAACTGGATATACTAAAGATAATTTTATATTTTTATCTTTTTCAAATTTATAAGCCTCAAAATAAGTATTTAAAGCATTTTTTGTTGAACAATATAATGCAAAACCTGGCAAAGTTAAAAAACTTACAGCAGATGCTGTTACAACATAATGAATAAATATTTTTTTCTGTTTTTCTTTAATTTTTTCTAAAGTGTAAATCGGTGAAAAAACATTTACAGAAAACATATTTTCTATTTTATTCCAGTCAGCTTTATAAAAACTACCGTATTTTGCATATCCTGCATTTGCAAAAAAAATATCAATTTTTTCATATTTTGAATAAATGAACTCTATCATTTTATCAACATTTTCTTTTTTTGAAACATCACACTCATAAGGAATAATATTTGAGTTTTTTTCAATATACTCTATATTCCTTCCAACTGCTATAATTTTATTATTTTTTTCTTTTAAAAGTAATTTCATCAATTCTTTTCCAATTCCAGAAGTAGCTCCTGTTATAACAATTTTTTTGTTATTTAGATACATTTGCTTCCCTTCTTTCTTTAAACAGTACTATTATAATCTAAATTTTAAAATTATCAAAATCCATTTGAAATTTCCGTTCAAAAAACAATTTAGTTGGTCAACAAAAAGTTGAAACGATAAATCAATTAAACCTTAAAAATAGCAGCGTTTAGTTTTAATGTTTTTTCTTTAGATTTGCTAAAAAAATATCAATATTATCATAAGTGCTGTAACGCCGTGCAAAGTTCAGCGTGGCTGTTACACTACATTAAAAAAGAAAGACGGTAAATAATGATGAAATAAAGTAGCGAGCAATTGAGAATTTTCGTTCAAAAAAACTATTGAGCGGATGATAAAATGCGTTAAGAAAATAGCATGTTTGAGCGTAGCGAGTTTGCTATTTTTAGCATTTTATCTCAGAGCGAAATTTGTTTTTTAGAAAATTTGATCTTGTTCGCGTTTATTTTATCCATTATTTACTACTTAATTATTAAAAATGTTTTTCTTTTTCTCACTTAATAAACATAGCATCTCCAAAAGAAAAAAATCTGTATTTTTCTTCAACAGCTATTTTATACGCTTCTAATATAAAATCTCTGTTTGAAAATGCACTTACAAGCATAATCAATGAAGATTTTGGAAGATGAAAATTTGTTATAAGTCCATCAACTATTTTAAAATCATAAGGCGGATAAATAAAAATATTTGTTTTGCCAGAAAGGTTATTTTTATTAATCGCATAAGATTCTAAAGTTCTTACAACAGTGGTACCAACTGCAATTACCCTTTTTCCTCTTTTTTTTGTATCTTCAATTTTTTTTATAGTACTATCATTTATGCTATAAAATTCTTCATGCATTGAATGATTTCTAATATCTTTTGCTTTTACAGGTCTAAAAGTTCCTAAACCCACATGAAGTGTTACTTCTTCTATATTTACCCCTTTTAAAGCTAATTTTCTTAATAAATCTTCTGTAAAATGAAGTCCCGCTGTTGGCGCTGCTACAGCACCTTCTATTTTTGCATATTTTGTTTGATATCTATTAGGATCATCAATACTTTCTTTTATATAATGTGGAAGCGGAACTTCTCCCAATGTATTTATAGTTTCCCAAATGTTTGAACCACTAAATTTTATTTCTCTAATTCCTTCATCTAAAACATTTCTTATATCGCATTTTAAGTCATTAGAAAATATTATAGAATCTCCCACTTTTACTTTTGAACCTGGTTTAACTAAAGCTTTCCATGTGTTTTCCTCTGAAATTTTTTCTAAAAGAAAGACTTGAATTTTAGCGCCAGTAGGTTTGTTTCCAAATAATCTTGCAGGAATTACTTTTGTATTGTTTAATACTAAAAGATCTCCTTCTTCTAAAAAATATTCTATATCAGAAAAAATTTTATGTTCAACAGTTTGAGTTTTTCTATCTAGTATCATTAATTTTGATTTATCTCTTTGCAATAAAGGTTTCTGGGCTATCCTTTCTTCAGGAAGGAAATAATCATAATAATCTATGTTATACATTTAAAAACCTCCGAATTTCAAAAAGTTTTTCTTTATCAAATTCATAATCTGTAAATTTATCATTTGAAATTATATAATATTTCTTTTCTTTGCTTATCTTAATTATTAAATCATCTGCTGGAGAGTTATAAAAAATTCTTTTCCTTCTTGAAAAAGAATTCAATATTTCTTTTCCTTCTTCATTTAAAAAATATTCTATATTTTTATCAAAAACTACTACTGCTGGAAAAAAGACTTTCTCATCAAGAAAAAGACTTTCAGACAATTCAAGCAAAAAATTTATATTGTTTTGATTATCATATCTTATTACATTGCTTCCATCTATAACTATTCCAGAAACATTTTTTAAATTCATAAGTTTGAGATGATAAAAAGAAATGTTTTTCAACTGCAAATCAATTATCTGTTTTTCATAATTATTTAATGATTCATATAAAAATTTTACTCTTTTAAAATAAGATATTTTTGTATCAAATGGATTTAAACTTAATATTTCATCAAGAATTTTTTGAATTAATGGACTTTTATCATTTAAAGGAACATATGTCATTAAAGCATATAAATCAATATAATCTTTAAATTTTAACTTTTTTACTATTAAAGAAGGATTAAAAAATTCTACTCCATATTTTTCTAACTTTTTATTGTATTCTGCAGGAGCAAATTTATCAGGATACATTAAAAATTTCAAATTATCTAACGTTTCATCTTTAAGATTAAAATACTTTTTTAAATCGTTAAATCTGTTTTCAGAAGACTTTTTTAATATATGCATTATTAAAAATTGAAAATCATTCAAATGATGTTTATTAATCTTTTTTTCCCCGTCATACCCTAAAACTCTAAATATATAAAACATTCTTCTATCATTCAAATTTTTAGGATCTAAAATAAATTTTCTTGTACTAATAATAGTTTTTCTAACTTTCAGAAGATGATTTTTAAAATCATCTTCTGAAATAACTGCTATTATTCTTTGAATAGACATATTATGGATTAGCCCTTATATGTAGTATATCACCATCTTCAACAAGATCTTCTTTTCCTGCTAATTTCCACAAACCAGCTTTTTTAACTTCTTCTTCTGATCCCAACCTCATTAAATCTTCATATTTTATCATTTCAGCTTTAATAAATCCTCTTTCTAAATCCGAATGAATAGCTCCAGCAGCTTTTTTCATATTAAAGCCCTTTTTTATAGTCCATGCTCTAACCTCATCTTTTCCCACCGTAAAAAAAGATAAGAGCCCCATATTAGAATAAACTGCTTTTGCCAATTTATTAATTCCTGGTTCGTCAATATTATAATCAGTCATAAACATTTCTTTTTCATCTGCATCGAGTTCTACAAGATCTGATTCTATTTTCCCAGATAATTGAATATAACCAAAATTTTGATTTTCACATTTTTTTATTAATTCTTCTTTGTATTCAAATGTATTGCTTTGAAGTTGATCTTCGTCTAAATTTGCTAAAACAATAATAGGTTTTAATGTAAACAAAGACAACGAACCAATTATTTTTTTATCTTCCTCAGATAATTCTGCTTTAGAAGCGAATTCTTCGTTTTCAAGATGCTCTTTAATCATCATTATTAGTTGTTCTTCTCTCTCCTCATCTTTAGTAATTTTTTTCTTTTTCTTCTGAGCATCTAATCTTTCTAATCTATTTTCTATAACCTCAAGATCTCTAAAAATAAATTCCGTTTCCTGTTTTTCTAATTGTTTTAATGCGCTTTGTGCTCCCATCGGAAAAGGAACAGAACCATTATTAAATGTTCTTACAGTTAATATGAGAGCATCGACTGTCTGAAGCATTTGAAAAATTTTCGTTTTTTCTTTTTTATCTGCCTCTGTATCATAACTCGGAATATCTAAAAAATTTAAAGTTGCAAAAATAGTTTTTTTAGGATCATACATTTTACTCAACTTTTCAATTCTTGAATCTATTACCTTAGCAACTCTTTCTTCAACATTAGTTTTAAACGAACCATCATATTGAGTATTAGTTAAAAGCGAAAAAACAGTAGTTTTTCCAGTTAAAGGAAGTCCAAAAATTCCAATTTTCATATTCTATCTACACTCCATTCTATTAATTTCTTTTCTATCAATTTATATTTTTCTCCATTAAAATATATTTCTACATCTCTAAATTCAATATTCTCATTATAAAATAAATTGATAGTTATATTTTCATCAGGAATTAAATAATCTAAAAATTCAGCCCATTCTATTAAATAAACCCCTTTTTTATCATAAAACATATCTAAATATTCTATTTCTTGAGGATCTCTTATTCTGTATAAATCAGAATGATAAAATTTAAAACCATTCTTTCCATTATAAGTTTTTATTATTGAAAAAGTAGGACTTGAAACTATCTGATCGTCTTCAACAATTTTATTTAAAATTTTTTGTGTTAATGTGGTTTTTCCTGTTCCTAAATCGCCGTTTAATAATATAACCATACTTTCTTTAATATTATCTGAAATAATATTTGATATAATCTCAAAATCATTCAAATTCATTTTTTTAAAAAACAACTTAATTCCTTCTTTCGTTAAACTACTATATTTATAGGATCTTTTCCTTCAAGTACATTAATTATATCATTAGCAACCATCATTGCCATTTTATCTCTCGTTTCAAAAGTTGCTGTACCTATATGCGGTAATAAAACTACATTTTTTAAATCTATTAAGCCTTCTGTTATATCTGGTTCGTTTTCAAACACATCAAAGCCAGCACCTGCAATTTTGTTATCTTTAAGCATTTCATATAAAGCTTTTTCATCTACAACAGGCCCTCTTGCAGTATTTACTAAAATTGCATTTTCTTTCATCAAATTCATATTTTCTTTATTCAAAAGATAATGCGTTTCAGGTGTAAGAGGAACATGTAAAGAAATAAAATCAGATTCTTTTAAAACCATTTCCAAATCTGCGTATTGTGCATTTAAATCTTTTTCAATATCTTCACTAACTCTATTTCTTTGATTATATAAAACTTTCATTCTAAAACCTTTAGCTCTTTCAGCAAAAGCTTGACCTATTCTTCCAAAACCAATAACTCCAAGAGTTTTTCCATAAATATCATTGCCTAAAAATAATTCTGGTCTCCATCCAACAAAATTGCCTTCTCTCAAAAAAATATCTGATTCAACAACCCGTCTTGCAACAGCCATCATAAGTGCCCAAGCTAAATCTGCTGTAGTTTGAGTTAAAACATCTGGAGTATTGGTGACTCTTATCCCTAATTCCTTTGCCTTATTAACGTCAATATTATTAAAACCTACAGCATAATTAGAAATTATTTTTAATCTTCCTTTACCTGCTTCAAGAATTTCTGAACTCATCTGATCAGATAACAAAGAAATTATAGCATCACTTTCTGAAGCGATTTTTAAAAGCTCATTTTTAGATAAAGGCTTCTCGTTTTCATTCACCCAAACTTCATATTTTGTTTTCAACAAATCAATAGCTTTTTGTGGTATTCTATATGTAACAGATACTCTTTTCATTAAAAAAAACCTCCCTTTAATTTTTGTATTATAGCTATTATACCTTTTTTTTAATAAATTTTTATATAAGTTGAATTAAAAAAAGAAAACTTTTTATATAAAGGAGAAAATTTATGAAGCATAACATTTTTAAAATTGGTATTTTCACTTCACTTCTCGTAATTTTTTCATGGATTAGTATTCCGTTACCTTTTGGTGTTCCATTTACCTTACAAGTTTTTGGTATTTTTCTAGTCAGCTTTTTTTTGAAAAAAGACGCTTGGAAAGTTTTAATTGTATATTTGATCTTAGGAACTATAGGATTACCCGTTTTTTCAAATTTCACAGGTGGAATAGGCAGAATATTCGGACCTACTGGCGGTTTTTTATTAGGTTTTTTATTTTCTTCATTTATTCCTTTGTTTATAAAAAACAAAAGAATTTTTACTGGAATTTTCCAATTATTAATAATTTATACTTTTGGAGTTTTATGGTTTACTAAGTTTACAGATTTCACACTTTTAAAATCCTTTCAAATCTTAGTTCCTACTTTCATATTTTGGGATATATTAAAATTATTTTTAGCCTTTATTGTAGTAACTTCTGTAGAAAAAAGATTAGGATTTTCTCTAAATAAAAACTCCCTTTAATTTAAGGGAGTTTTTTATACATTAAATTTTCATTCCTGTATAAACAAAATGTTCAGAAGAAGCCCAAGTGTGAGGATCTTGACCTATTTCGTAAATCAAATCAACCCAAGCTTTTAAAGCTTTATCATCAAGAGTGTTAATTACTTCTTCTCTAATTCCAGCAAGCGCTTCTATAGCATTTACTTGTACATTTCTTATAAAAAATTGTTCCATAAATTTCATTATTTCATTTGAAGATATAAAATACGCATCTGTAAATCCCGGATTAACATCACTCGAAATATTTATTCCATCCAATAAAAACTTTTTATTATCTTCCGCAAACAAATGAGCTTCTTCAGGATAATTTTTAAGCATATCAATTATAGGAGCATAATTTGAAATAAACGAAACAAAAACTACTCCCCTTTTTCTTAGTACTCTCAAAGTTTCAGCCATAGCATCGCTTCGTTCTCTTTCATCAGTAATATGATACATTGGTCCAAAATTCAATACACAGTCAAATGTTTCGTCTTCAAACATAGCTAAGTCTAAAGCATCCGCATGGATATAATCTTCAAAAACAACATTCATTTCTTCAGCTTTTTGTTTAGCAAGTTCAAGATTTTTTTTAGAAATATCTACAAGAGTAACTTTATGACCTTTTTGAGCAAGATAAATACTGTATCTTCCTGGACCTGAACCAATATCAAGAATCTTTGAATTTGGTTCAATGTTTTCATCTAAAATTTTTTTCGTAACTTCAAATTCTAAAAGATGTTTTTCTAGTCTCTCCCATTCTTGCATACTATTCTCATCATAATAACGTTCTACTTTTTTCATTATATTCCTCTCCTTAAATTTTTAATATTTTTCTAATTAATAAAACAAAACTGGATATTAAGAATATCCTTTTTGGTGGAATCGATGGGATTTGAACCCACAACCTCTACCGTGCCACGGTAACGCACTCCCAATTGTGCTACGACCCCAAAGAAAAATATTTTATTATAATTATATTATATAATTATAAACAAAAAAAGTCAATACAATTTTATTTTGAGTTTTTTGTTTAATTTCTTCTTGTTATAAACTATTAATATTTTGATTCTCTGTAAATTTTTGTAGGCAATTATAAAAAGTTGAAACTTATAAATATTAAAACAAAATTATGTGATTTGTCATTTCGAACGAAAAAGAGTTCTTCTTTTGAGGAGAAA
>CAYZNB010000058.1:0-17107 GCA_964478535.1 uncultured Thermotogaceae bacterium | reverse complement strand
ACCGTTCTTAGGCGAGAAAGGGGCAGCGATGCCCCCGACTTAGCCGACCAATTATAAAAAGTTGAAACTTATAAATAATAAAAGAAAGTTAAATAATTTGTCATTTCGAACGAAAAAGAGTTCTTCTTTTGAGGAGAAATCTGCGAATTTGCGATTTTATGTTTTGAAATAATTTAATAAAAAGCCAAAATGCGCAGATCTCTCCTCCAAAAAACGTCGTTCGAGATGATAGAGCGGAGAGTGTTAAAAAGTTTTTAGATTATTTATTCGCTTCAATATTTTTTTCAATAACCTACTATCGTTCAATAATTTTTACCCACTATCTTTTACAGATGAGCAGAAAATATTTTGATTCTTTTAAAATATTATTGAATAACAAAAAAAATTGTAACGGGATTATAAAATACAACATGATATAATTAAATCATATAAAAAGCTCTCAACTATGTAATCTAGAAATAAGAAGAAAAAAAATAGCGTGATCACGCTATTTTTCATGATACTTGGAAAACTTTATTTTTTTTAACGTTTATTATACGATAAAAATTGAAGAAATATACAAAAATTATTTTTAGAATAGAAGGAGGAAAAGAATGAAAAATTGGTTTACAATCGATAAAGTTGATTTAAATACTCATATTATTAGTGAATACAGACATTGGGAAGAAACACATTGTTACCTAATAGAAGGAAAAGAAAAGTGTTTATTGATTGATACTGGATTGGGAATATGTGATATTTCAGAAGAAGTTAAAAAATTGACGAACAAGACTGTAACTGCTGTAGCAACACACATTCATTGGGATCATATCGGAGGACATGAATACTATCCAGATTTTTATGCTCATGAAAAAGAATTAAATTGGTTAAATGGTGAATTCCCTCTAACAATGGATGTTATACGCGGCATGGTTATAGAGCGTTGCGATTTGCCAGAAAATTACGATGTCAATACTTATAGATTCTTTCAAGGAACTCCCACAAAAATATTAAAAGATGGCGATGTTATTAATTTGGGCGAACGTAAAATTATTGCATTACACACACCAGGGCATTCACCAGGACACTTATGCTTTTGGGATCCGGAACGAGGATATTTATTTACCGGAGATCTTGTCTACAAAGACACCCTTTTTGCATATTATCCTTCTACTGATCCTCAAGCATATCTCGATTCGCTTGAAAAAATTTCATCACTCCCAGTAAAAAGAGTGTTTCCTGGGCATCATAGTCTTGATATTCAGCCAGAAATTTTAATTCGTATGCGAAATGCTTTACGGGAATTAAAAATCAATGGTAAATTACATCATGGAAGTGGGACTTTTGATTATGGTGATTGGGCTATATGGTTGTGAAAAAACTAATTAGATTTGCCTGCTATTACTAAAAAACTACAGCTTTATTCAATGTACAAATTAGTGATCGTATTTTCTTAAAATAAAGGCACACAAATTTATGTGCCTTTATTTTTTCTTTTTTTTGCTTTCAAAGATTCATTAAGATACACTGAATGGTGTCTTAAAACCGGCATAAATATTATCCCGGCAACATTTTTTCTTCCCCAGAAATCAATTAACCAATTAGACCCTTCTACATTTTCTACAGCACCTTCTTCTAATATTCGATTCAAACTTTCTTTTTTCATTTTTCTTTTTAAATCTTTACTACTCAAATTTTTAATTATTTCTCCTGTTTTTTTACCTACAGCTATCCTGTATTTTTTTAATTCTTCGATATCTATACAACAACTAAACTCTAATATTTTTTCAGTTGTTAAAGCATTTCCTGTATCTTTTATAGGTGATTTTATTTTCTTTTGCCAATCACCGTCTTCAAAGATTTGATTAGAATCATTTATTAAAATATTGACGGTTATATCTTCAATTCTTGTTGAATGCCAAATACCATATGCAATCGTTCTTCCCTTTTCATTAGTAGAATTTCTTATCGTTTCTTCGTCTAAATTTTCCCATAACTCATCTTCAAAAGTTTTTGATTTTGCTTCAGACATTTCAGAAACAAACATTTTTCCATGTAATTCTAAAATTATTTCTTTTATTTCATCAATTTTTTCAGCGTTATAAATAATTTTTTTTAAATATTGAAGTTTTTCATTCCATTGTTTTAATATCATTTCACCCTCCTTAAAAATAATTCTATCATTCTTCTATGTGATAAAGGAATATTATCCGGCAAAGTATTATAACCAAAAAATTTTAAAATTTCTGTTTCTTCATTATCTGTATTTAATTTCCCTTTATAATCATACGTATAAAATCCTACAGTAATAAAATATGCTTTATGCCCGTTAGGCATTTCCATATAACACCCTTTACCAGAAACCGTGTCAAGTAATTCTAAATTATTTATGTCAAGTCCGGTTTCTTCTTTAGTTTCTCTTATTGCTGTTTCTTCTAAACTTTCTCCAAGTTCTGTAATACCTCCTATTAATCCCCATTTATAAGGATAAGTAGCTCTCTTTTGTAATAATATTTCTTTTTTTTCGTTTAAAATAATTACATTTACTCCAGTTAAATTAATAACATCATTTCCAACTCTTTCTCTTATATACTCTATATAATCCATTTAATCAAACCTTCTTCTAAATAATTTTTGCTATTACTCTTGCTAAGGAACCTTCTGCTTTAATATTTAATGGAAATGCATATATTTCAAATTTATCTGTTTGTTTTATATGGCTTAAATTTGTTAAATTTTCCATAATTATAATTTCTTTTTCCATAAGAATTTTATGTATTTTAAATGGAAAATAATCTGGTGATGGCATATCCATTCCTAACATTTTTATTTTTTTTGACACAAATAATTTTGCAAGTTTTTCCGTTATTACAGGATATTTTTCATAATATTTATCTTCACCAAAATATTTATCAAAATTTGTATACAATAAAACAACATCATCTTCTTTTATTTTATCTGAATCTATATGTTCAGTATCAATAATTTCTAATCCTCTAACATCGAAAATTACTCCTTCACCAATAAACTTATCAATTGGATAATCACAAATATATTTTTTAGTATCAAGCATATGGCTTGAAGCATCTATATGTGTTCCAACATGCATACCAGTTTCTAACCTTGAATCGTTATAATAATCTTTTACTAAAAACTTTGTCTGATAAAGTTTCATTTTTTCATCCGATGGATAAACAGGAGTATTTTCATTTAAAACATGACTCAATTCAATAATCTTTTTCATTTTATCACCTCTCTCTTCTTATATAATCTTTTTAAAAACATTATCTATTTAACTAATAATAAAAGTATTTCTTTTTATCAATTTTATCATAAAACTCCAAATATTCTTATTAACTCTAAAAAATACAGCAAAAAACATAATTTATTATAAGTAACTTCAAAAAATCTTAAATTGCTTTATTTTACAGTTTTTTTCGTAATTAAAGTTTGAAATACAATTTTGATTTTAATAAAAAACTATGATATAATATGACTGACAGTCAGTCATATTTGCTCAATTAAATATATAAAGGAAGTGAGAATTAATAGTGAAAAATTCAATTATACCTAATAAAAAGGAAGTTATTTTATGGTCTGCCTTAGATTTGATGACAAAAAATGGTTTTGAAAAAACTTCAGTTTCTCAAATCGTTAAACATGCTGGAGTAGCACAAGGAACTTTTTACCTATATTTTAAATCTAAAAGTGAGCTTGTTTTGGGAATTGCAAAAATTATTGTGGAAGACATTTTAAACAAAGCGAATTCTATAATCTGTGATTCTAAAACATCTTTAAAATCTTTTATTGAGCAAATAACAGACTTGGTTTATGAAATGACTTTAAAACACAAATCTTTAATTGTGTTTTGTTATTCAGGCACTGCTTATTATTCTGCTTTGAACGAATGGGATGAACTATACATCCCTTATTATAAGTGGTTATATGATAAGTTAATTTATTTTAAGGAAAAAGGTGATGTATCTGCTGATTACGATTTAAATTATTTAAGCAAATATATTATTGGCCTATTAGAGCATGGGGCAGAACAATATTATTTGTATGAAAGTATCGATTCAAACTTAGAAACATCAAAAAAAACTATGGTTAGTTTTATTAATAACGCTCTAAAAATTACTTGAAAAGAAAGGTATAGGAGGAAACTGCTATAAAATATTATTTTTAAGCAGGAAAATTATGTCATTACTATTAAAAAAAGAAAGAAATCTTTTGTTAAACTCTGTTATAATAGCAATAATTTTTGCTTTTGCCGGTGTAATTGTAGGATTTTATGCTAAATCCCAAACTATAATTTTTGATGGTTTATATTCATTAATTAGTGTTTTATTATCTTTTATATCTTTATCAGCTTTAAATTTTATGTCAAAAAAAGATCATAAAAATTATCCTTATGGTAAAGATGCTGTAGAACCTTTAGTAATTATTTTAAAATATTCATTCATTTTAATTTTTATTATAGGATCTATCATTTCTTCTACACTAATAATTTTAAATGGAGGAAAAATTGTTAATTTAGATATATCTTTAATCTATTCTTCTTTTTCAACTATTTTATGTTTGTTTATGTATATACTATTTAAAATAAAGTCAAAAAAAATTAATTCTGGACTTTTAAATGCTGAAACTTCTCAATGGGCTTTTGATACTATTGCAAGTTTAAGTGTTTTAATAACATTTTCAGCTGTATTTTTTATGGAAAAATATAATTTATTTACTTTTCTTGTACCATATGTAGATCCTACATTAGTTATTATATTAAGCTTATTTTTTGCTAAAGTTCCTATAGCTTTTATTAAATCTTCTTTAAAAGAAGTCCTTTTTATGGCTCCAGAAAAAAACATATCAACAGATGTAGAAAACATTATTTTTAAAATTGAAAAAAAGTATATGTTAAAAGAGTCTTTTTTAAGAGTTTCTAAAATTAGAAAAACTCTTTGGGTTGAATTAGATTTTGTTGTAGATAATAATTCAAAAATTTATTCAATTCAAGATCAAGATTTAATAAGAAAAGAAATCTCTCAAAAAATTGATTCGTTAAAACATGAAACGTGGTTGACCGTTTCTTTCACTTTAGATAGAAAATGGGCTTTATAAAAACTAAAAAAAATTTCTAATCCATATTTAAAATAGAATCAAATGAATTTATTCATTTGATTCTATTTCTTTTTCTGATTATCTCATATGTTTTTAAAATTTGCTGTGAATGTTACTGTAGTTCCTTTATCAACTTCACTTTCAATAAAAATTTCACCGCCCATTAAATCTACCAACTCTTTACATAAAGCTAATCCGAGACCTGTTCCTTTTCCGTCAAAATCATGTGCCTGATAATACGGTACAAAAAGTTTATTCAATTTTTCTTTTTTAATTCCTATACCTGTATCTGAAATTACAAATTTGATTTCATGATTATATTCTGTTTCTTTTTCAAGATTAATTTCTAATTTTATCTCTCCACCTTTTGTAAATTTATTTGAATTAGATAATAAGTTTTGTATAATTCTATTTAGCCTATAACTATCTCCGTATAAACTTTCTGGTATTTTATCATCAATAATTAAAATTATTTTATTGTTTTTTTGTTTAAATATAATGCTAATCGAACTTATTAACTCTTTAATTATATAAGACAAATTAAAAATATTTTTCTTTAAAGTCAAATTATTAGCTTCTATTTTAGATATATCCAATAAATCGTTTATAAGATAAAGCATATTATTAGACGAGTGTAATATGAGATTTATATATTCTTCATTATTTTTATTTGAAATATCATTTTTAATCATTTCTGAATATCCTAATATAGCACTTAATGGCGTTTTCAAATCGTGCGTTATTTTAGATATAAACAAACTTTTTGATTTATTTGCTTTTTCCGCTTCCAATTTTGCTATAATCAATTCTTCTTGAATTACTTTTTTTATATACGCATTTGTTATAACTTCTGATATTAATTCTAATGAATAAATATCTCTGTTATTTATAAGTATATATGAATAAAATTCATAAGTTATAAAACCTTTAATTTCACTATTTTTAAAAATAGGAAAACAAAGAACACGAGGTAAGTTTTCAAAGTCGCTAAAATAATGATTTTCTTTTTTTAGCTTCTCTATAATCGACCATATGTTTTTTATTTCAAAACCTCTGTTATTTTTTTCTTCGTTTAATAAAGATTTTTCATAAATTATTTTATATTCTTTTTTATCTTCAGTGAATTCTGATATTGATACTTTATCCGCTTTTATAAAATTCATTACTATTTCAAGTGAATTATATAAATAATCGTCTATCTGATTTAAATTTATTTTTACAAAATTTGATGATATGTTAGAGATTAATTCAAAAATTTTATATTGTTTTCTTAAATCTTTTTCTTTTTCTTTTTTATCAGTTATATTTCTACAAAGAATTATATGTTCATTTTCATTAATTAAGTTTAATTTTGCCTCATAATATTCTTCTTTGTTATTAATTTTTAGCTCGTAATCAAATTTTTGTGGTTGCTTGGTTTTTAAAAGGTTATTATAAGCATCTACGTAACTTTCATAATCGTTTTTAGATAACACATCTTTTATATTAGAATTTTTAAGTTTTTCTTCTGGTGAAGCTAATAATGAAATATCTTTTGCATAAATTTCCTTGTAATTACCTTTGTTATCAAAAATAAATAATAAATCTGGCAACGTGGTTAACAAAGTATTTAGTCTTTCTTCTGCTTTTTTAATGTTTGTTATATCCTGCATAAAACCATAAAGTTTTATCGGCAACCCCTTTTCATCTTGCAAAAAATTATAATAACTTATTAAATTTTTTTCTTTTCCCTTTTTAGTGATACCTTTTATCTGTATTTCTTTTTTTATATTATTTAAATCTATCTCTTTCCATGATTTATGAATGTTATTGATTAAATTAGAATTTTTTTTGACTTTTTCTATGTAATCTTCATGAACTAAATTTAAAAAGTTTTCATAACTAGGTTCAAATTCTTGTGGTTCATATTCAAAAATATCATAATAATTGTCATCCCAATATTCTTCGCCTTTTTCTAAATCTCTTTCCCAATATCCAAATTTTGCAATTTTTTTCAATTCTTCAAATTTTATTAATTGTTCTTTCATTTTCAGTTCTTGTTTAGATTTCTCAAATTCAATTTGAATTCTATTAATAATTATTCCAATTAAATCTGCATATGTTTCTACAAACATTTTATTTTTTAATTTATTATTTTTATTGAAAATTAAAGTTAAATCGCCTACCATTTTATTGTCTTTTGTTGTTTTAACTATTACTACATTACCTAAATTGAAAGTTTTCTCTAATAATTTTATTACGCTTTTAGAAATTACTGAATGTGTAATATCACTTAAATTTTCAAATATGGTCGTTTTTTTATCTTTGATCATTCTTTCTCTTACTGGGTCATATTCCCATTTTTTATTTTCTAAACTAAACCCTAAAATCTTTATTATTTTTTCGTATGCTTTTCCCACTCCTGATATTGCTTTTGTATAAAAATCCTTTCCATTCTCATCGAATATATTCAACACAGCATAATCTGCCCCAGATAATTCTTTTGCATTATCCGTTATTTTTTTATAATCTATATTTTCAATATTAAAGTTATTCAATTCTTTAGTATATTCAGATATTTTATGTTCGTTCGTTGTTTCAGTAAATGTTACTGTAAAATAATTTTTTTCTGTTGAAAAAACTTTTCCATTATACCATTTATTTAAAGAAAAAAAATATTTTTCAAAAATTTCATCTGTTTGATTAACCGCTACATTACCAAAAAAATTTATCCAATCAAACTCTTCCTTATTTATATCTGGAAAGATTTCAGTTGCTCTTTTATTCACTATATCTTTTGAAATTAATCCTGTTATCTTTTCAAATGCTTCATTAACCTCAAGAAAAATATAATCAATTGGAATATTACACTCATCTAACACTATTTTATTATGTGAATAAGCTAATGAACTAAATTTTATTATTTTTTCGTAAAAATCTTTATCCATTTTTTTCTCCCCCTTAAAATACTTTAAAAATAATTTTAATCGCTTTTTAATTTTTTATTAAACCTTTCACTATTTTATCATACCACAAAATTTAAAAAGAAAAAACGATTTTAAAAACTAAAAAACAAAAATCAATTTGACAAAACATAAATAATATTTTATAATATATAAAATATTATTTATAATTTTAAAAAGGAGGAATTTTTATCAAAAATAAAAAAATGCCATCTATATGTCCTGTATGCGAAGATACATTCCATGTTTCCAAACTAACTTGTAAAAATTGCGAAAGTGAATTACACGGAACTTTTGAATTAAACGAATTTGCATCTTTAAATAAAGAAAAATTAGATTTTTTAAGACTTTATCTAATTTCGAGAGGCAATTTAACTAAAGTTGCTTCTAAACTTAAAATATCTTATCCAACAGCATTAGATAGATTCACCAAACTTTTAGAAGACTTATTTAAAGATAACGAAGATTATTCTGAAAGCAGTAATTTAAGTGGATTATCTCAAAAAAATATTGATCAATTATTGAAAAAATCAGAAGATATAAGAAAAGATTACACAAAAAATATTTTGAATAAATTTATTTCAAATGAAATGACAGAAGAAGAAACAGCTGAAAAAATTTTAAAAGTTACAGGTTCAGATACCCTTTCTCAAAAAGAAATAGATGAACTAATAATACTTTTAAAAATTATAAAAAAAGGCGGTGAAAAAAATGTTAACCATTAATGAGGTTTCAGAAATTTTAGGCGTAGGTGTTCAAACTGTAAAAGATTGGGCTGATAAAGGCAGAATCGAATTCACATCTAAAGAAAATGAATATTATTTTGAAAAAGAAGCGGTAGACAAATTCATTTCAGAAACCGGAATAAAATTAATCAAACCAGAAGATTCGCAAAAAGCAATTGAAAGTCTTATGAAAACATATTGTAAGGATCACAATGTTGTGAATATTATGAAATCCGAAGATATTGAGAAACTAATAAAAGATAATTCTTCAAAGTAAGAGAGTGCATAATTATAAAATCTATATCATCACAAGATTTCACAAAATATGATTGCGGTTCTTGCAAAAATGAAACCCGTATAAAAATATATTACAATTAAATTTTTGTTTTTTAAAATTTCTATTTTTAAGGATTGCAAGAACCATTTATTATAAGAAATACAATAGTCTCTTATTAAAACAATTTTTTCATAATCTCTTTTATTGTTGTGCCAATTTCATTATACATTTCTTCATTGCTTTGAGCTAAAATCGGATTTTCTGCATTTTTTATAGCCTTTTGAATTAATTTTAAACAAGTATTATAATCATTTTTATCCCAAGAAATTTGATGAATTAATATTTTTTTCAAATAATCTTTTATATACGTTTTCTTACTGTTCACTTTTTTATTTTCTTTAATCTTATCTAATTCTAGTTCTTCCAAATTCTTATAATGTAATATTAACCATATTTCAAATGATGGATTACTAACAGCCGCTTTTATTTCTAATTCATTTTTTTTACCCTTGTTTATATATAAATCATTCAAAAATTCTTTATACGCTTTCTCATTTCTAAAATGCCTATCTTTGTCAATTACTATCCAATATTCATCGTTTTTACTAAAATTATTTTTAATTTTTCTTTCAAAATATTCTTCCAAAACCGCTTTAACATGTTTTGGATGACTTTTGCCATCACTTTTTTCTCTATCTATAGGAAATAAATTAATATTAAATTCTGAATTATCTTTAATATATTTTGCAATATGCTTAAAATACTTTGGCTCTGTTTCTACACCTTCATAAGCAATAAATATTATTTTTTTCCAAATTATTTTTTTAGTTACTCTTTCTTTTAATGAGTCATCGAAATCAGAAAATAAATTCCTTTTATTTTTCGGCATATTATTCCATATCCTTCTCATAAATTTTTATTATGTGAGGAATACCATTATATCTTCCTACTAAATAATCTTTGTTTAAAACTTTATCGTTTCTTATATTATATTTACTTAAAGGTATTAAATTACTATATCCTTCTGAATCTCTATCAACAAACCATATTTCATCTTGTCTTAAAATGTTTAAATCCATTAAAGCCGCTTCATGTGTAGTAATAATTAATTGATTCCCTTCTTTCTCTTTATTTATATCAATAAACTTCTTAACAAATTCTACTGTCATATTTGGATGTAAAGATCTATTTAATTCATCCACTATAAAAACATTTCTATTTTTTTTATTAGATATAATCAAAATATTTGCCAATTCAATCAATCTTTTTGTTCCATCTGATTCTTCGTTATAAGAAAATTCGGCACAATTTTTATCACAATGTCTAAATTTCAAAGAATCTATTTCTACATCATCTTTTCCTTTAAGCTTTTTTATTCTAAAATAATTTCTTGACGTAGACAAAATAATTCCTTCTTTTTCTTCCAAAGAATCAATTTTTTTATTTATTTCTTCAATCACTTCCATTTCATATGTTCCAAAATCTTCTGAAAGAATTTTTTCAAATCTTTTTCTCTCAATAGTTTCTTTGCTATAATCAGTTATTCCCGTATCTAAATCTTTTAATAAATCAAGTATATTCACTTCTTCATCTAAAGATTTTTCATCAAAAACATCCATGAAATTACTGTGCGTATTTGGAGTAATTATTTTTAAAGATAAAAAAAACCATGTAAATATACTTCTTATAGAATTAATAAAATAATCTTTATTATCAAAATTCAGTTTGCTTATATGCGATAAAAATAATTCATTTTTTTGATTTTTAATATCTTTCATGTATATATTTATTCTTTCTTTATTTTCTTTATTTATATCATTTTCCATTAAAATCATGTTGTCATTTTTATAATCAAAATCATAAATTAATTTTTCTGAAGCTACTCTTATTTCATACAAATACTCTCTTTCCACTCTATTGTTATTCAAATTCACCGATAAACCAAAAGCGTATATTTTCTCTTCAATTAAAATTTTACATTCAAAATTTGTCGGTTTATTTTTAGATTCTTCATTTAATTTAAAACATAAATCTTTAAATTTAAATTCTATTTTCCCTTTTATAATTATATGTTTAAGAAAAGCAATAGCTTCAACTAAGTTAGATTTTCCTGAAGCATTAGCACCATATATCGTAGATAATTTTAAAACATTTACATTTTTTCTTCTAACAACATGATTAGGTTTGTTTCTATACTTTCCTGGAACCATATTTAACCTTTGCGGTTTATAAAAAGATTTAAAATTTTCCAAAGTAAAATCAATCAACATTTTTAATCACCCCTCGTATTTAATTTTATACGAAATAATCGCATAAAAATAACTAAATATATTTAATATCAAATATATTATATCATATTTGAGCGAAATTTTCACGTTAAATCAAAATTTTTTCCAAAAAAATAAATCGTCTATTATATAGACGATTTATCAGATTAAACATTAATTGGTCGACCAATTTTTTTATCCATTCTCCATTGAGGCGGATTCCCATTATCACCCCAATATTCATTCAACAAAACTATTTTATTTTCTTTAAATTCAAAAAAAGAAGTTCCATAAGAAGAAACACCTTCTCCTTTTAAACTTACTCTAACTACTGAAATAACTAAATTATCTTTACTCTCAAGCCTTTCAATTTTAAACGTCCAATTTCCCGGATATTCTAAATTTGCCAATATAAATTCTTCTACATTAAAACTTTCGTTTGTATTATTCCAATTTATAACAGCATCTTTATCAAAATAATTTCTTAAATTATCCCAATTTTGATTATCCATTTCTTCATATAACGAAACTATTATATTTTTATTATCCATTTTATTCACCCTCTCCAAAATAATCTATCCACTCTACAGGCTCTACTCCATTTTCTTTAAAAATACTATTGCAATAACCAACATGATATTGAACATGCCTTATCTGCATCATCACTACATCTATATTTTTAATTTTACTAAACAAAATAGAATCTTCATTAAGCCACGCATCATCTTTACCACAAAAAAACTCTTCACACAATCTTTTGACTTCATTTTTATAATCCACAATTTCTTCTTTCAATAAATTCGTTTCCGCATCTTTTTCCAATTCCGGATAAACTTTCTTTTCATAAAAAGGCTCTATAAACTTTTCGTTTGTAAGCCTAAACCAAAAACCAATTCCTGTTAACGCATGTAAAATCTGCTGCCAAAATATA
This sequence comes from uncultured Thermotogaceae bacterium, assembly GCA_964478535.1. Classification (GTDB taxonomy): domain Bacteria; phylum Thermotogota; class Thermotogae; order Petrotogales; family Petrotogaceae; genus CAYZNB01. Next base: position 4,871 of record CAYZNB010000058.1, on the reverse strand, counting down.
TAGCCACTCTTTTTCTCATTCCATAAATTTTCAGGACATTTTTCAATAACCTTTTCTAACATAGAAAAAGGTAGGAAAAATTGTCTTTCAGCCATTTTTAAAAATACTTTGTTATTCAAAAAATTCCCCCCTTCCAATTTTTATAATCTTAGTATACCACATTGAGTATATATATGTCAACTTAAAAATTTTTGAATTTTTAGCAATTTAAAAAGAAACAGATGCTATTTTCAGCATCTGTTATTTTTCAACTGTATACTTTTTACCTATATTATATGCAGTTCCTACATTTTCACCAACACTTCTATACAAACTATCTATAGTTATAGTTAGCGGATTAATCTTTGAAATATCTATTTTCTTATTTTCATCTGCAATATCTTTGTTTAAATACACTTGTTTTACTTCTCCGAAATAAAGCACATCCATTTCAAATTCAACTTTCTGACCAGTATAAACACATTCACAAGTTATAGGAAACTCTTCTATCATAGGAGCTGTTTTTAATTCTCCATAAAAAGTTTTAAAAATATTAGATTTATCTACTATTTTTCCACTTACCAACCCGCAATAATCTGTTTCTTTCACATAATCTACAGAAGGAATATTAACACTAAAAGTTTCATTTTCAATAATACCTAAAGGAGTATGATGATTTTTATTTATACTAACACAAAGTATTGGTGGTGCAAAATTCACTCCACTAATAAAACCAACAGTCATATAATTAGCTTTACCTTTTACATTTGCACCTACAATAGCTATTGGCGCTACCGGCAAAGGTAAAAATGCTCCTGCACTTATTTTTTCCACGATTTTTCGCCTCCATTAAATAACGAAACAGAAAAATACCAATAAAATTCTTTTCATATAAAATGTTTAAATTAAAGATTCAATGGGATACATATATCCAAAACCCATTTTCCTTCAGGGTGTAAAGAAATATGGTTATGATACACCTCGTAACATGGCGTGTCATTACATTCAAAACCACTTTCACAAACCCATTTGTACGATTCTTCCCATGCACTTTGAATAAACTCAGGTTTGATTTCAAAATTACAAACCGCATAAAAACCACCATAAAGATTTTGAGTAAATATATCTCTTTCAGGCAAAAAATTATCCGGTATTATAACACAAGCATCAAATCTACATTTTTCAGAAGATGTAACCTCCGGATTATCCCAATATATCGCAATAACCTTTTCAGCATCTAAAAAATTTCTAGGCTCTGCCCATTGTGTAATCTGACGAAATGCCGGTTGACACGTTTCTTTGTTATAACTCCCTATTTTTCTAACATAAGCCACTTTATATGAAGGTATTTCTTTCACTTCTGCTTTCATCACTTTTTTTATAATTTTTTTGTGTTCATCATTTGAATTATACATCTCACGGAAAGAAAAATCGTTTTCTTTTTTGCTCTCTTTGTTTCCAATCTTGCTATTTCTATATTCAGTAGGTGTTACATTAAAATATTTGCGAAAAACTTTAGCAAAATTTTGCGAGCTTGAAAAACCGCTTTCTATTGCTATAGTGGTAATATCATCAAATTGTTTTGATATAAGCCTGTTTGCAGCAAGTTCAAGTCTCAAACGCCTTGTAAACTCAGCAACCGTTTCGCCAACAACAGCTTTAAAAATCCTATGAAAATGAAACATCGAAAACCCTGCAAATTCTGCTATATCTTCTAACGATAAGTTTTTTTCTATATTTTGACTTATGTAATTCATCACAGCGTAAATACGCTTTTTATAATCAATCACTTTGTAATTCATAAAATCAATCCTTCCTCTCTTTCAGAGGTAATAATTATAGTTTTTTCACCTTTGTAAAATCAAATAAAATCTTTAAAAAAATCTATAATATTTTTAGTGGCTTCACCTAATCCTTGAATAGCTACAATTCCTTTTGTAGCCTCTTCTAAATTTTTAAATATTTTTTTTATTAGATTTTTAGGCTTTTTTTCTTTAATCGCTTTATCTATTTCTTCAACATGATATTTAACTTCTTCCTTTTCTTCCGCACTCACTTTAGATTTTTCGAGTTTTTCAAAAAAAACTTTGATTAATTCTTCTGAATTGTTATTATTAGTGATATTGTTGATGTTAGTTGTTTTTACATTTCCTTGTATTTATATAATATCTATATTTATTAATTTTTTGGGCATTATCTTTGTTCAGTATAATAGCTTAATTTTAATATTATTCCAAATCTTTATCATTTATTTTTTTTAACTCACAAGAAACCCTATTGAAGAGATTACTTTTTTCTTCTTCACCTTTTTTTAGATAATATTTTGAAATCATTTTATATATTTCTGAATTATCAAATTCTTCCGATAATACATACTTAATTTCCTTTACTGCTTTTTCCATTTCATTATTATTTAAATATTTTTCTGTATTATGAATTGAATTTTTTGTTATGTTATTTTTTTCCTCAACTTTTAATACTTCTTTATCTATTTCTTTAAGAATTTTTTTAATTCTTTCTGGAGTAAAAGGTTTTCTTATATATCCTACTGCACCCATTTTTGTACATTCTACAGCGTTTTTTACAGTAGCAAAAGCAGTCATTATAATAACAGTGGTTTTGTATTTTTCTTTTCTAATTTTTTTTAACAATTGGGTACCTGACATTTTAGGCATTTTAATGTCGATAAATGCTATTTCAATCTTATGTTTTTTAAATATTTCTAAGGCTATATAGGCATCTTCAGCTGTTAAAACTTCATAATCCATTAATTCTAAACAAGTTGAAAGCATACTTCTGATGCTTTTATTATCGTCACATATTAGAACCTTTCTCATTTTATTTCCTCCTTTCAATTATATGTTTAAATAGAAAATAACTGTAAACCCTTTATTTTGAGAACTTTCAGCCCATATTTCTCCTCCGTGTTCTTCGATTATTTCTTTACATAAAGCTAATCCTAGCCCTGTTCCTTTTTTATCATTCAGCTTTATAGAATAAAATTTATCAAAAATATTTTCAACCTCTGAACTATTTACTCCTAAACCTGTATCAGAAATTTTTACATATAATTTTTCATCTTTCACATAAGTATTTATTATAATTTCATCTCCTTCATTTGTATATTTTAAAGAGTTTGAAATTAAATTATTTATAACAATTTTTAGTTTTTCTGGATCTGCAAGAATACTTGGAAAATTTTTATCTATATCTTTAAAATATAAAATCTTTTTTTCTTCTTTAGCTATTTTTATAAAATTACTTATACAATAATTTATGATAATGTTAATCGAGGTTACTTTAAAATCAAATATTTCATCTGCTGACTTGATATTTTTCACTTGCATAAGTTCATCTATCATATTTTCTATTTTTCTACTTTCTTCTTCAATAGTAACTATAATATTTTTTTGTTTATTTGTTAACTCCCCCAGCTTTTCTTCTTTTAACAAATTCACTCCCATAATTATTGAAGTGAGAGGCGTTTTAAACTCATGAGATATAGTTGATATTAGATTATATTTCATTAATTCTAGTTTTTTATAGGAAGTAATATTTTGAAAAATTAAAACAAAACCATATAATCGATTATCTATATCCAAAACCTCTCCTAGTCTAACATTAAAAAACATGTCTTCGTTATTAATAAAAAATTTAAATACTTTTGTGTTATCAGCAGTATTATCCTTTATATATTTTGAAATAAAGGAATACACATTCATATTATCAATTAAATCATATATCGGTTTGTTATAATCATTTGATTCATTTATATTAAAATTTTCTTTTGCTGAAGAATTTATGATTTTTAATTTCATGTTTTTATCAACAATAATAATTGGATCTGGTATAGTATTTACTATAGTATAAGATTTATTCTTTTCGCTAATAAGTAAATTTTTTGTGCTTTTTTCGTATTTTTCTATTCTTTCTGCCATAAGGTTAAATTCTTTGGTTAATTTACCTATTTCATCATTAGATACTATAGGTGCTCTAAGGCTAAATTCATTTTCCTTCATTGATTTCATTGAATCTACTAAAATATCTATTGGTTTTAAAAATTTTTTTAACATATAATTAAGAACAAAAATAGCTGATAAAAAAATTATTATGTATATTACAACAATTTGATTTTTCGATTTCCTGATTGACCTTTCAACTATTGTTTTGTATTCAAACATAGCTTTTTCATTTATCAAAATTAATTTGTCTATATCTTGATGAATATTTTCTTTTAAATTTTTTATTTCTGTATTATAAAACTCTATTAATTCTTCTTTTTTTCTTTGCCCTGTATCCTTTAATAAGAAAATTTTTATTTCAAAACTAGTATATTTTTCTTCAATCGCATCAACCAATTCTTTTTCTCCCTCTTCGGTAATATTTCTTTTTTGAAAATTAAAATAATTATTAAATTCTTTGCTTTCTCTATGATATTTATCTAAATATGTCGTGTTTTCTAAAAGAATATATTTGTAAATATTTTTTTCTTGGATCTGTAAAGATTCATTCATCTTAAAAAGGACTTCTAAACTTTTATAGTTATTTGTAATAAGACCTTCAATCTTATTTTCAATTGCAGAAAAAGAAAATACTGAATAAATTCCAATTATTATAATCACGAAAATAGTTAATAAATTTAACAACTGAAACTTAAATTTTAGATTATTAATCATATTAATTCCTCCTTTGATTCAATTATAATAATCTATTTAAAAAATAACAATTAGAATATCTTCTAAGTTCAGCATGATATTCGATTGATTATATTTAATTACATTGTTTAATTTTAATTTTGCTTTATTTTTCGATAAATTACTTGTTTTTATTATTAGCAAATCGTAATAACCCCTAAAAAGTATTGCACTAAAAAGAAGCATGTATTATAATAG
>CAYZNB010000057.1:0-17257 GCA_964478535.1 uncultured Thermotogaceae bacterium | reverse complement strand
CAATCTTCAGTATTTAATTCCCCTCTTGAGGGGTGGCAACCGAAGGTTGACGGGGTGGATTGTTTTTTGTAAAAGCTTTAAAAACAGATGCTTTTAATAATGAAGTAGTAAATAATGGATAAAATAAACGCGAACAAGATCAAATTTTCTAAAAAACAAATTTCGCTCTGAGATAAAATGCTAAAAATAGCAAACTCGCTACGCTCAAACATGCTATTTTCTTAACGCATTTTATCACCTCCCTCAATTGTTTTTTTGACGAAAATTCTCAATTGTTCGCTACTTTATTTCATCCACATTTACTGTCAAAAGCATTATAATAGGCAAAACTTTTTTTAAGTATTTAATTGAATTTCCTGACCATCTGACCAACAATCTACTTACCAACATTAAAATCCACATTTACTGTAAAACCCATTATAATATTAAAACCGTTTTTAAGTATTTAATTGAATTTCCTTACCAACTGACCAACATTCTACTTACCAACATTAAAAATCCACATTTACTGTCAAAAGCATTATAATGAATTTTTTTTGCCACTTTTCACTATTTAAACGTTTAACCAATTAAACATTTAAATATTATTTGATTTTCCCCAACTTTCAGCTTTCCGCTTTTTATCTATCACCATAATATGTTCTTTTATACATTTCTTGTCTTGTAAGTACTCTTTCGATATAATTTTTAGTTTCTTCTCTTGTTTGATCTCTTAATAATTCATATAACTCCATTTCTGTTAAATTTTCTACTTGATTTTCTCTTGCAAGATTTCTTATATTTGTTGGTCCCCAGTTATAACTTGTAATGACTAAAAAGTGTCTTTTAGTTTCTTCTGTCATTTCTTTAAAATATCTTTCTGCTAATCTTTTTAAATAAGCTGTTCCGTATTTAACTCCTGTTTCTGGATCAAAAAAGAAATCTGGTTCATGAACTTTCATTTCTCCGTGAATTTCATAATAACCTTCAGCTCCTCCAAATTTTGGTATTACTTGCATTAATCCTACAGCGCCTGAACCAGATACAGCGTTTGGATTAAAAGAGGATTCTGTATGTATTATTGCCATTATAAATTCAGGGCTAACGTTTAATTCTTCTGCATATTGTTCAATTATTTCTTTATAACTCAATACTCGTGTTTCTAAAAAATTATCTACAAGAGGTATTGTTAAAGTATAAATAACTTTATCATAATCTTCTTTTTCTTCAACCACTTTTTTATAGTCATAAAATTCAGAAAAATCGGTAACATCGGAATTCGTATAAAATCTACCGTCACCTTTAGTTTGAATTCTTACAGTATATCTACCATCACCAGATGTTTCAATTAATTGAGTTAAATCATATTCAAAAGTATTTTTATTTAAAGTTATAGTATTTATTAAAAATTGATTTTTGAATAATAATAATTCATATCCTGTAGCTTTTTCAACTAATCTCCAACTTGCTTTCATATTTTTAAATGTAAGATTTTGTACTTCAGGTAATTTTATTCTTATTATATTTATAGATGAATTTACAGATTCAGCACCATTTCTATAAAATCTACCATCACCGATTGCTTGTACTGTTGCATAGTAACTTCCAACTCCGTTATCTTGTATTATTTTATCTAGATCAATATTTTCTACTCTTGATGTGACTTGATGAATTAATTGATTATCTTTAAATATTTTGATGTTATATTCTCTAATAGAATCAACTTTTTCCCATACTAAAGTGTTTCTTTGCCAAGAAGGTGATTTAACTTGATCAAGATATTTAATTATTTCTCTTGTTTTTTCAGCTCTTTTTTCATCACTATTCAAATATATTTGTCCGTCACCAATAGCTTGTACGGATACTTCAAAAGTACCAACGCCACTTTTGCTTATAATAGCACTAAAGTCAATGTTTTCTTGTGTTGTTGTTTTTTCTTCTAATAAAGAATTATTTTTAAAAAGTTTAACTTTATATTCTTTGGTATTTTCAATTTTATTCCATCTTACAACATTCGTATCCCATTCGATAGTAGATGGAGTTCCTAGTTTTTGAGTTTTAATTAATTTTTGAGGGATTTCATATTCATCACTATTTAAATATTCAATACCGTTTCCAATAGTGATAATTTTTACAGTATAAAATCCTGCTGATTGATTTGTTAAAAAAGCACTTAAATCATATTCAATATTTTCTGTTATGTTTGAATAAACTTTATTGTTGTTATAATATACGTTTATTTCATAACCAGAAGCTTTTTCAACTTTATTCCAGAATATTTTGTTGTTACTTATCCTTCGGAACTGAATGGAAGCTAAATATATAGGGTCATAAGTTTCATCTTCATTTATTTCCCCGTCTTTAACTATTCCTGGATCTTCTTCTGTTATATAAGTAAAGATTTCAGAAAAATCGGTAACATCGGAATTCGTATAAAATCTACCGTCACCTTTAGTTTGAATTCTTACAGTATATCTACCATCACCAGATGTTTCAATTAATTGAGTTAAATCATATTCAAAAGTATTTTTATTTAAAGTTATAGTATTTATTAAAAATTGATTTTTGAATAATAATAATTCATATCCTGTAGCTTTTTCAACTAATCTCCAACTTGCTTTCATATTTTTAAATGTAAGATTTTGTACTTCAGGTAATTTTATTCTTATTATATTTATAGATGAATTTACAGATTCAGCACCATTTCTATAAAATCTACCATCACCGATTGCTTGTACTGTTGCATAGTAACTTCCAACTCCGTTATCTTGTATTATTTTATCTAGATCAATATTTTCTACTCTTGATGTGACTTGATGAATTAATTGATTATCTTTAAATATTTTGATGTTATATTCTCTAATAGAATCAACTTTTTCCCATACTAAAGTGTTTCTTTGCCAAGAAGGTGATTTAACTTGATCAAGATATTTAATTATTTCTCTTGTTTTTTCAGCTCTTTTTTCATCACTATTCAAATATATTTGTCCGTCACCAATAGCTTGTACGGATACTTCAAAAGTACCAACGCCACTTTTGCTTATAATAGCACTAAAGTCAATGTTTTCTTGTGTTGTTGTTTTTTCTTCTAATAAAGAATTATTTTTAAAAAGTTTAACTTTATATTCTTTGGTATTTTCAATTTTATTCCATCTTACAACATTCGTATCCCATTCGATAGTAGATGGAGTTCCTAGTTTTTGAGTTTTAATTAATTTTTGAGGGATTTCATATTCATCACTATTTAAATATTCAATACCGTTTCCAATAGTGATAATTTTTACAGTATAAAATCCTGCTGATTGATTTGTTAAAAAAGCACTTAAATCATATTCAATATTTTCTGTTATGTTTGAATAAACTTTATTGTTGTTATAATATACGTTTATTTCATAACCAGAAGCTTTTTCAACTTTATTCCAGAATATTTTGTTGTTACTTATCCTTCGGAAATCAATATTTGAAAGTTTTATAGGCTGTAAAATTTTTTCTGGAGGATCTACAACGATTAAATTTGGTGGCACAACGACTAAATCACCTAAAATAGGTTTGTTTGTTACTGGATCTATTTTATTCATTATAAGTTTGAGTTGTTCATCTATATTTTTTTTGATTTCTTCATCAGAAGCATCTTTATCTACAATGGTTTTTATTTGTAGAAAACCTCCAGATTCATCAAAGTTTACATTTGAAAAAGTTTTAAAATCTTCTGAAAATTCTATCCATTGTTTTTGAGTAGGAAAGATTGCTTCTCCCCATATTTTCCTAACGAGGTTTTGAGTTTTTATAAATTCTTCTTGAGATTTTCTGTACTGTTCTTCCCATAAATGTTCAATATCTTTTGATAATTCTTCCCATTGAGATATTGTCGCATCTAGTTGATTATTAAATTGACTTTGAGCAAGAGTTTGTTGTTGTTTAAAACGTTCTTCAGCGAGTCTTCTGGCTTCTTCGTAATCGCTTTGGTCAGAGCTGTTTTCAGGAAGAGTTTGATTTTCTTCATTTAGTTGAGTTGAAGATTGATAAGGTTGCTGTTCGCCTGTTGTATTTGGAATAGATGAAATTGAATTAGATGGATTGCTTTTAGAGCACGAAAAAAGAAAAAAACTTAAAACTAAAAGTAATATAGCAATTTTTCTCATTAAAAATTCCCCCTTTTATAATAGTAGTAAAAAAGATAATCATAAATTTATTAGAATCTTGTTGAAAAAGAAAAATAATAATCGGTAGTTAAAAAAGGTATTTTTACATTAAAATTTTCTCCATATATATCTTCACTATTAATAAATTCAATAAATGAAAAAAAGTTATACACATAATCAAAAAAATTGCTGCCTTGTAAAAATCTTAACATACCTTTAATCAAATTATGTCTGTATCCTACTTCAAAACCAAAATCATTATAATACCATTTTATTCCTCCTTTTATCATTACGAAAAAACTTTCTTCTTTAAGTTTATCAGTTAATGTTTTTAAATCTTCTTCCTCATCTAAAAACTCGGGTTTAATGTATAAATGTAATAATTGTCCAGCTTCTATTGAAACAAAAGGTTCTAAGTTTTCTGCAATATAATATCCTAATTGACCTGAAGCTTTAACAAAAATTCCATTAACATGAATATTATTATCAGGATCTTTTGGGAGTGCTCCGCCAAATCCGCCAAGATTATTTATTTCTAAATGAGGTTTTAAAGATATTCTATTTATATTTATATTAGTGTGATAATATGAGTTAATAGAATAAAGATATAAGTAGAAATTATCAGGTGTTTCTAGATTAAAATAACTGGGAAATAAAAAAGGGTCACAGAAATAAAAATTTGTGTTAACGACATTCAATTCATTAATATAATATCGCAATTGCATATTAAAATTTCCTAAAATATCAAAAATTGGATTTGTTGATATTTCTAAATCTCCAAAAGAATAACCGATTTTTTCAAAAGCCAAAAAAAGTCCTTCTTCATGACTCGGTATAATATCTGATTTGAATAAAGAAAAAGCTGAAGAGCTTAAAATTAAAATACTTAAAAAAATAATAATTCCTTTTTTCATAGAAAATACCTCCAAATTTATTATAGTTTTTCTTATATAAAAATCAAAAAAATTATATATTATTAATTATACACCATTTAAGATTATTTTCATATTAAATAAATTTATTTTGAAAAAATGTTTAATTAGGATATAATTAATATGTGTGAAAAGCTTTTAAAATTTCAAAATGATGGGGAGGGGTTAAATTATGAGTAAAAAAGTTTTAGGTATTTTAGAATACGCTCTTGCTAAAGAAATGGAAGGTATGCAATATTATGAATCAAAATCTCAATATGTCCATAATAAGGTTGTAAAAGAAATTTTTCAAGAATTGAGTTTAATGGAAAAAGACCATGTGGATTATATTCACAGCCTTATAAATAAGATGAAAGAAGAAGAATATGTGGGGTTTTCTGGAGAAGGAATAGGAAATGTTTTTAAAGAAAGACAAGAAAAGGAAATAGTGTATAAAGGAGACTTACTTTCTTTAAAAACAGATATTCCAGTTTTAAGAATGGCATATCTTATAGAAGAAGATTTTATGAATTTTTATCAGAAAGCCGCTGAAAGTGTCGAAGATCCTGAAATTAAAAAAATTTTAACAAATCTTTTTCAATGGGAAAAAGTTCATAGAGATACTGTTTATAATTTATATCAAAAAATGTCTAAAGATTTTTGGCAGCATATGGAAGTTGATCCTCTTTATTGATAAAAAAGATAAAAAGCCGCTTTAAGCGGCTTTTTATATGAACTTGTTCTTTAGAAGGGCGTTACTGTTTTTGGGGTGTTTTAAATCAACTTGAAAGATGTTTTCATCTCCATCAATTGATTTTAATCTTATAGTTTTTTTATTTAGGTCGTGTTGAGTTACGATTCTTCTTATAGTTGCGCTTGAAGTTCTCATGGCAATTGTATCGGTTATTGCTTTACCTTTTATAAACTTTACACCTTTTAAAAAGTCTCCGTCTGTAACTCCTGTAGCAGAAAATATAACGTGTTCTCCTCCTACAAGATCTTTAGTAAAATAAACTTTGTTTAAATCCCAATCTTTCACTTTGATTTTTTCTTGTTCATCTCTTGGCCATAATTTCATTTGGATTTCTCCACCTAAAGTTCTTAATGCCGCAGCGGCTAAAATTCCTTCAGGAGAACCTCCTATTCCATAAGCGATGTCCACGCCGCTTTCTGGCATTGATGTTGCTATTGCACCGGCAATATCTCCATCACTTATTAGTTTAATTCTTGCACCTATTTTTCTTATTTCTTCAATATAAGATCTATGGCGTTCTCTATTAAGCATTACAACGGTAATTTCAGTTATTGGAAGATTTAAAGCTTCGGCAGCTAATTTCACATTTTCAGTCAAAGATTTGTTAATATCTAATTTGCCTTTTAGTTCAGGTCCTACTGCAAGTTTATTACAATAAAAGGTGGGAATTGACATCATTTTGCCTTTTTCGGCAAAAACCATAGAAGCGATTGCATTTGGCAATCCATAGGCTACAAGTCTTGTTCCATCGATAGGATCAACTGCGATATCCATTTCCAAAGCAGTTTCTTTCCAATTTCCAACTTTTTCTCCGTTAAAAAGCATTGGTGCTTCATCTTTTTCGCCTTCTCCTATAACAACTGTTCCTTTAATATCTATATAATCTAGCATTCCACGCATTGCATCTACTGCGGCTTTATCTACTTTTTCCTTGTCGCCGAATCCTAAAAATAAACTGCTCATCAATGCAGCTGCCTCAGTAACTCTTACTAAATCTAGAGTTATTTCTGGGTGTATATCTTTTTCCATTTTGACACCTCCAAAAACTGTGATATAATATAGTTAATCAACCTAACTATATTTAAAAGTTCTTCGAATTACATGAATATTATAAAACAAATTTTTTTAAATTACAACATTTATTAAATTTTATTATTGTTTAAATTCTACCTCTATAATTATTTGGTTACTAAAAATTAACCTTGAGAAAATTTAATTTGTTATGTTATTTAATTTAATTTAATATGGCTTAATAGAGTTTTTTTACTTAGTTTCATAGTATTAAATAGTGAAAAATAATAAATTTATATATATTTTTCGAAGTAATTTTAACTATATCGTTTATAGCTGAAAATGAACGTTTATAGTTATTTAATTATTTAAATGTTTTTAAAATGGGCTCAATAAGTTTTTAGTTTTTAAATATTTTATGATAAAATTATATTGGAGGTGTATTTTTATGGATTTTAAAGAATTGAGTAATAAATTAACAACAAAAAGAAAAAACGTATGGGAAAATTCATCAAAAGAGGAGATCTTTAGTTATTCAGAGGGATATAGAAAGTATATAGATTCTTCAAAAAATGAAAGAGCCTGTATAAAATATTCGAAAGATATGTTAGAAAAAGAAGGATTTAAACCAATCGAATATTTCGAAGAAAAAGGAACTATTTCTGATGGAGATAAAATCTATTTTGTTAACAGAGATAAAGCTCTTATAGCTTTAAAAATTAATGGCAAAATAAAAAATGGTGTAAATATAGTAGGATCTCATGTGGATGCTCCAAGAATTGATTTCAAACCAGAGCCTTTTTATGAAGATTTTAGTATAGCAATGGCAAAAACAAAGTATTATGGCGGAATAAAAAAATATCATTGGTTGAATATTCCTCTTGAAATTCAGGGAGTTATTGTGAAAAAAGACGGGAATATGATTGATATTTCTATTGGAAATAATCCAGACGATCCTGTATTTATGATTTCTGATTTGTTACCGCATTTGGATAGAAATAATAAAAATTTATCAGAAGCCTTTGATGCAGAAAAATTAAACTTAATTATGGGAACAATTGCAATCACTTATGATGAAGAAGCAAAAGTGAAAGATCCAGTAAAATTAAATCTTTTAAATATGTTATTTGAAAAATACGGTATTATTGAAGAAGATTTTGTTAGTGCTGAAATAGAGATAGTGCCAGCATTTAACTCAAGATACGTTGGATTTGATAAAGGGTTGATAGCTGGATATGGACATGATGATAGAATTTGTGCATATACTTCTTTAACTGCAATTATTGAATCAAATCTTCAATCAAAAACAGCAGCAGCTTTATTAGTAGATAAAGAAGAAATAGGAAGCGATGGAAATACAGGAGCAAAAAATCATTTTTGGATACCACTTGTAAAAAGAATTTTAAAATTACAAGGAGAAGATGTTCCTATAGCTATAGAAGAAGCTTTAATGAATTCAACTTTACTTTCAGCAGATGTTGCAGCAGCATATGACCCTAATTTTAAAGATACTCATGATCCTAATAATGCTCCGAGATTAAATTTGGGAATAGTGTTAACTAAATATACTGGAGTAAGAGGAAAAGCTGGAACTAACGATGCTAATGCTGAAGTTATGGGAAGAGTTAGAAAAGTTTTCAATGATGCAGGTGTTTGTTGGCAAACTGGAGAATTAGGTAAAACAGATTTAGGTGGCGGAGGAACTATAGCTAAATTTTTTGCTGAAAAAGGACTTGATGTAGTAGATGCGGGAGTTCCTTTATTAGGCATGCATGCACCTCTTGAATTAGCTTCTGTTGGAGATTTATATGAAACTCATAAAGCATATAAGGCGTTTATGGAAAGGAACTAAAAATTAATGAATATTTTTATCGGCAATCCGTATAATGCTATGGAATTTTATGATTTCAAATTAATATTATCGACGCTTCCTTGGTCTTTTACGGGCCGGGAAGTGGTTGCCGGTTTATTAAAAAATAATAGAATAAAAATTTTTTCAGAAAATATCGAAAATGATTATAGTCCAGAAAGCAAAATTCTTAGAATGAATGACTATGTTTTTAGTTTTGGATATATGGAGGATATTCTGAATTATGATTTTTATTTTTATAGTTTGGTTAATAAAGTTGATATGATGTTTTTTTATTTAAAAATTAATTCCTTTAAAAATATAGATAAGATAATTAATACGTCTATTTCAAGTGTTAATTCTGTTAAAATTGATAGTGTTATTATAGTTGAAAATGACAATAGATTTTTTGTAAATTACGTAACTCCTAATTCGACTGAACCTTTTGTTTTTAAAGAGGCTTCTTATGCTTATTTTAATTTAAAAAAGAATAAAAATAAATATTTTGTTTACGGAAAATATTATAAAGAATTAAAAAATTTAATTAAAGCTTTTTCTTATAAGGTTATAAGATGATGTTTGAGAACTTTTTCAATTTTCTTGGAAATTTAAAGCGTTTAAAAATAAAGAATTTAATAAAACGAAATCTTATTGAATATAATTCTAATAATAAAAATGTAGATTTTTTTAATTTTTTTGTTTTAGAAGATTTAAAGTTAAAAAGTTTAGTAGAATCTATAAATATTGGACTTAATAAAAGTTGTTTGTTTTATATTTTGTTTTCAGAAAAAATTTTTCATATAGATTATTTAAAGTTAGTAGCTGATATAACATCAGTTTTTGGTGTTCATTTATTGATTGTAAATAAACAAAATTATATAAAAATTTTTGAAAATAATATATCTTTTTTATCTAAACAAATATCGTTAAAGTTTAAGTCAAATTTTGTAGATAATAATAAAATAGGTTATGTTTTTGTGGAAGAAATAGAAAATCCAGCTTTTTTAATGTCTTCAAAATTAAAAGAGTATGATATTGTTTTTTTAAATTCGGAAGAAGAAAATCTTGGGAAAATTATTTCAGATGTTTTAATCACATACGCTTTCAACGGTAAAGCAATATTTGCACCAAGCATATTAAATATTGAAGATAAGTTAATTTCTCGTCAGAACAGGGTAATTTCGGTTAACACTAAATTTTTAAGAAAAATAAGAACGAATTTTGCTTCCCACAATTTATATTTTATAAAAGAAATAGATAAATTGTTAGAAGAACAAAAAAAGTAGGAGATTTCTCCTACTTTTTTGATATATCCACTCTAAGCATATTTTTATCAATTTTTGCCATAAGTTTGATTTTTTCAAGACGGTCATTTTCCGTTTTTAAAAGTTCTTTAGCATCTTCAACTGCTTTAATAGCTGTTTCAACATCAATTTCTTCGGGTTTTTCTGCATCAGTTGTTAAAATAATCATATTATCGCCATCCATGTCTAAAATTCCACCATGAACAGCATAAATTTTATTAGAGCCATCTTCTAAAACAATTTTCAAGGAAGTAATTTTTAATTTAGTAACTATAGGAAGTCTATTAGTAAGAATTCCCATAGATCCTTCAACGGTTTTAAATTCAACATATTTAGCTTGAACGTTTTCTTTAATACCGTTAGGGGTGACTATTTTTAAATTAAACATATAATTCCCCCTTATTAATCATCGCTACTTTCCATTTTTTTTGCTTTTTCTAAAGCGTCTTCGATAGTTCCAACCATATAAAATGCACTTTCAGGCAAATCGTCATATTTTCCGTCTAATATTTCTTTGAAACCTTTTATAGAATCTTCAAGTTTTACATAAACACCTTTTATATTTGAGAACTTTTCAGCAACGTGCGTTGGTTGAGTTAAAAATCTTTGAATTTTTCGTGCTCTTTTAACAGTTAATTTATCTTCTTCAGAAAGCTCTTCAATTCCTAAAATAGCTATAATATCTTGTAAATCTCTATATTTTTGTAATACTTCTTGAACACGTCTTCCAACATCATAATGTTCTTCTCCAACTATGTTAGGGTCAAGAATTTTAGAAGTCGAATCAAGCGGATCAACAGCAGGGTATAAAGCTTGTTCTGCTAATTTTCTTGATAAATTAATAGTAGCATCAAGATGTGAAAATGTTGTAGCAGGTGCTGGGTCTGTGTTATCATCAGCAGGAACATAAACTGCTTGAACAGAAGTTATAGAGCCTTCTTTTGTAGAAGTTATTCTTTCTTGCAGCTGACCCATTTCAGTTGCAAGAGTAGGCTGATAACCAACTGCCGAAGGCATCCTTCCTAAAAGTGCAGAAACTTCAGAACCTGCTTGAACGAATCTAAAGATGTTATCAATAAATAATAGCACATCTTTTTTCTGAACATCTCTAAAATATTCAGCCATTGTCAAAGCAGTTAATGCTACTCTAAATCTTGCCCCAGGGGGTTCGTTCATCTGTCCAAATACTAATGAAGTGCTATCTATAACTCCTGATTCTTGCATTTCAAGCCATAAATCATTACCTTCGCGAGTTCTTTCACCAACTCCAGCAAAAACAGAAGTACCTTTATGTTCAACCCCTATATTTCTTATTAGTTCCATAACTAAAACTGTTTTTCCAACTCCAGCACCACCGAAAAATCCTATTTTTCCACCTTTTGTGAATGGAGCGAGTAAATCAATACATTTTAAACCTGTTTCAAGGATTTCTATTTCAGTACTTTGTTCTTCCAATGTGGGAGCATTTCTATGAATAGGCCAATAATCAACATTACTAACATCACCTTTTTCATCTATAGGTTCTCCTAAAAGGTTGAACATTCTTCCTAAAGCACCGTCTCCTACAGGAACTTTAAGAGAAGAACCGGTGTTTGTAGCCTTTAGACCTCTTCTGACACCGTCAGTAGAGTCCATGGAAATACATCTCGCTATATTATCACCAATTAATTGAGCAACTTCTAAAACCAATCTTTTTTCCGTATAAGGATTTGTTAATTCAATCGCATCATATATTTCAGGTAATTGACCATCGGGAAATTTAATATCCACAACAGGTCCAATTACACTTACCACTGTACCTTCAGCTTTCAATGGGTTTCACCTCCAATCTATTCTTGCTGGAGTGCTTGAGCTCCGTTTACTATTTCAATCAATTCAGTAGTTATTGAAGCTTGTCTTAATTTATTGTAATCAAGTTTCAAGTCTTCAATTAAATTTTGAGCGTTTTCTGTAGCATTTTTCATAGCATTTTGTCTTGCATGAAGTTCACTAAGTTTTGTTTCATACATGAAACTATAAATTTTTGATAGCAAAAATAAATATGATGCTTCATCAAAAAGTTCGGCATTGTCTGGTTCATATTCATATCTGGCATTTTCTTTAGAGTCAATCTGTATGGGCAAAAGTTTTTCTGTTTTTGGCCTTTGAATCAACGCATTTTTTAGTTCGCCATAAACAATTTCAAAATTATATGCCTTATTATTTTCTAACAAATCTAATATATCATCAAGAATATATTCGGCGTTTTCTTTTGAAGGAATATCATAAAGATTTGTTCGACTGAATAAAATTTTTCCAGTTTTTTTAAGTTCGAGTTCTGCACGATTACCAACAGCTATAAAACCCACAAAATCATTGTACTGTTGAGATAATTTTAAAGCAGTAGAACCTATTTCAGTTGGAAAAGCTCCTGCAAGTCCCATATCTGTAGAAATTACCACTATAACAGTACCTTTACCACCTTTTACAAGAATATTTTCTTGGTCAGGAGTAATTTTAGAAATTAATTTTTCAGCATAATAGGCGTATTCTTTAATAGATTTAAGATTTTTTTGTGCTTTATTTAGTCTTGCTGAAGCAACCATTTGCATAGCTTTTGTAATTTTTTTTGTTGAAACAGTAGAGTCAATTCTACGTTTTATTAATCTTAATTTACCTTTACTCATCTAAATCACCGCCATTAGGCATTGAATGTTTTCAAGAAATTTTTAATTATTTCTTTTAACTTTTGTTGTAATTCATCAGATAAATTTTTTGTATTTAAAATTTCATCCATAATTTCTTTATGATGAACATTCATATACGAAATTATTTCTTTTTCAAATCGACTGATATCTTCTAATCTAACTTTATCTAACAATCCATTAGTTCCTGCGAAAATAATAACGACTTCTTCGTCAAGTTGCAAAGGAGAATATTGAGGTTGTTTTAACATTTCCATCAATTTTGAACCTCTGTCAAGTTGTTTTCGTGTTCTTTCATCAAGATCTGATGCAAATTGAGAAAATGATTCAAGTTCTCTATATTGAGCAAGATCAAGCTTCAAACTTCCTGATACTTTTTTTATAGCTTTAGTTTGTGCAGCTCCTCCAACCCTTGAAACAGATAACCCGATGTTAACCGCAGGTCTTACACCAGCATAAAATAATGAAGGTTCAAGATAAATCTGACCGTCTGTTATAGAAATTACATTTGTTGGAATATATGCCGAAATATCGTTAGCTTGAGTTTCAATTATAGGTAATGCAGTTAAAGAACCGCCTCCATAATTTTCATTAAGTTTTGCTGCTCTTTCTAAAAGTCTTGAATGTAAATAAAATACATCTCCAGGATAAGCTTCTCTTCCAGGAGGTCTTCTTAAAAGAAGCGAAATTTCTCTATATGCAGATGCATGTTTACTTAAATCATCATATACAACTAAAGCTTCTTCATTGTTGAACATAAAATATTCACCAATTGCAGCTCCAGCATAAGGTGCTAAATATTGCAAAGAAGCTGGATCAGAAGCACTTGCAACTACAACTGTAGTATATTCCATTGCTCCAAATTTTTCAAGTTGACTTACAATTCTAGCTACGGCAGAAGATTTTTGACCAATCGCCACATATATACATTTCATATCTTTGCCTTTTTGATTTATGATTGCATCTAAAGCAATAGCCGTTTTACCTGTTTGTCTATCTCCGATTATTAATTCTCTTTGACCTCTTCCGATAGGAATTAAAGAATCTATAATTTTTATTCCCGTTTGAACAGGTGTATCAACAGGTTTTCTTGAAACAACACCAGTTGCTTTTCTGTCAATAGGATAAAATTCTGTGTGATCAACATCCCCTTTGCCATCTAAAGGAATTCCAAGAGGATTCACAACTCTTCCCAAAAGACCTTTTCCAACAGGAACTTCTATTACTTTGTTAGTTCTTATAACCTTATCGCCTTCTTTGATTTTTTTATAATCTCCGAGTACGATAATACCTACGTTATCTTCTTCGAGATTCATAGAGATACCGTATATTTTTTCGCCTATAGAATTTTCTATTTCTACCAGCTCATTTGCCATTGTTTCTTTCATGCCATAAGCTCTTACAACGCCATCACTTATTTGCATTACCCAACCGATTTCTTTTATTTCACCACTTTCGTAGCTTTTAATTCTTTCCTCAATTACTTTTGTTAATTCATCGGGATTAATTCGCAAGTTTATTCACCCCCAGCGGCAACGTATGTATTTCTTATATTTTCAAGATATCCTTTTACTGAGTAATCAAAAAGTTTATCATCAATAAAAATTTGCAGACCACCAATTAAATCTTCTTTTATTTCTTCTAATATTTCAATATGTCTTCCTGTTTTGTTTTGAACTGAAGAAGAGATATTTTTAATAAGATCTTCAGAAAGAGATTTTGCTGTAATCAAATTTACTTCCACGATTTTCTTTCTTTCATTATTGTATTGTTCCAATACTTTTAAAATAAGATTCAGGCTATATTGCCTTTTTTTCTTTACAATAGCTTCTAAAAAACTTTTGAGCAAGAAGTCTTCTGTTTCTGAAACATGAAGCATTTGATCAACAATAAATTTTTCAGGAATTAAAGGGTTTTGGATTATACTTTTAAAATCTTCTTCAGAAGATATTTTAGAAACAATTTTTTTGATAAATTCAATGTATGTTTCTAAATCATTTATTTTATTATTTTCTTCTAAAATATTAATAAAAGCTTGAACATATCTTGAAGCTAAAGAGTATGAAGATTTCATAATGAATCACCTTTAGAGTCAAATTGTCTAATGGCCCTTTTTACAATTTCTTCATTAACTGTAGTATCAATTTTTTCTTTTAAAATCATAGAAGCAATAGCAACAGATATTCCTACAACTTTTTGTTGTATATCTTGAACAGCTTTGTTTTTTATGTCTTGAGCGTCACTTTCAGCTTTTAAAATCAATCTTTCTTTCTCTTTTTCTGCATTTTCTTTAGCTTTGTTTAAAATAGATTTAGCTTGTTCATTAGCTTTTAGTATTATTTCTTCTCTTTCCAGTTTAATTTCTTTTAATTTCTTTTCTAACTCGGATTTATCTTCTTGCGCAGAGATTCTTAATCTTTCTGCTTCGTTTAAATTTTTTTCTATTTCTTGTTTTCTTTTATCAGTTATTTCAAAAAAAGGTTTATACATCAATTTATATAAAAAAACTATAAAAAGAAAAAAACCAACAAGATTAACAATTGAAGTTAAATTAAATGAAAGCATTTATTTCTTCCCCCTTTCGAGGTTTAATTTTTTCATTACGGTAAAACAAAAATCATCGTTAAAGCTATAACTAAAGAATAAAGACCTGTAGATTCAGCAAAAGCCATTGCTAATAACATTCTTGAAGTAATTGTTCCAGTCATTTCAGGTTGTCTTGCGATAGAATCCATAGCATGAGAACCAACAAAACCTTGACCAACACCAGGACCAATAGCTCCTAATCCCATAGCAATACCAGCGCCTAAAAGTTTTCCTAAATAGTATAAACCCCAACCAATAGCGCCACCTTCCATATTCACTAGTTTTTCCAACATAGCTGATAAATCCATATCTTTCATCCTCCTTCTTAATTTAAAAACTTAAGTTTTATAAAATTTATTCTAAAACTGAACCTATGTAAGCTATTGTTAAAAGCGCAAAAACAAATGCTTGAATGAATCCTACAAACCATCCAAAAAAACCCCATAAAAATACAGGAATAACAAAATATTTAAGCATATAACTAATTATAAGAACTAAAATTCCTCCTCCCATAATATTTCCAAAAAGCCTTAAAGAATGAGAGATTGGCTTTGCTATTTCGCTTATTATATTTAACGGCAAAAGAAAAGGTACTGGTTGAATAAAAGATTTTAACCAACCACCTATACCCTTATGATTAATTGCTAATGCGTGGCTTAATATGAGAACCAAAATAGCGTAAGTTAAATTTACATTTAAGTCAGAAGTAGGCGAATACCATGGGTTAGTAAATAAAGAAACAGAAAGACCATCTTTTAACGGAATGACATCCACTCCAGGAATTCCGCCGAGAATGTTTGAAAGAGTTATATAAATAAATAACGACATAGAAATAACGAAAGTAATTTTTCTATACTTTTTCACAGGGACTGTATCTTCGACAATTTCCCAAAAATATTCAAATAACATTTCAACTAAACTTTGTTTTCTTCCTGGGATTCTTTCGAATTTAACGCCTTTAGCAAATAATAAAACTATAGCTATAATTGCAAAAGACATTATTAATGTCATGGGGTTTATTGAGCCGAGAAAACCACCGTTCCCAAATTCTACAATCCATCTTTCTCCGACACCATCTAATTCTAAATTAAAAAAGAAGAGCGCATTTATTAAACCTAATGCGGCATAAATAATGAAAGTGATTTTTAAAATTTTTTTTAGATTCTCTTCTTTTGTCAAAAAACTCACCCCCTGTATATTATTATTTTTGTGAAATAATTACTGCAATTTTCATGTTAAATAAACCCAAAAAAGAAAAAAACATACCTATTGTAGAATAATATCCAGCAATTGATAATATTATACCATAAATTAAATATCTTATCAAAAATAAACTGTTAAATTTTCTTTTTTTAGATTTTATGAGAAATGTTTTAATATTTTCCGAAATCATTATCAAACCTAAAATAGCGGCAAAAGTGCCCCACAAAATCCACAGTGATTGCAGCTGGAAAAAAATAGATAAAATAACAGTTTCAACGCTTCCCAGAATTATTGTTTTCCGAATCATTTCTTTCAATTTTTTTTGAAGTTCTTTCATATTTTTCAGCCTCTTTCATCAATTCTTTTATGCCACTATATAATCCCGAAATAACACCTATAAGCATAAAGATTACTATAAAAAAAGATTTATTGGTAAAATGTTCTATAACTTTTCCAATAACAAAACCTATAAATATATTTGACAATACAATAAAAGCAAAATATAAAACTAAATTGAAATAACCTAACTGCTTTAAGTCTTTATTAATTATAATCACCACCTTTAAATTTGGGTTCCATGGAAAAACAAAAAAATGGTTAAACGTTTAATTGGTTAAGTGTTTAATTAGCAATCTTTTAGACAGTTTTTTATTATAATGCTTTGATGGTAAATATGGATTTTAAAGTTGGTCAGTAGACAGTTGGTCAGTTGGTCAGGAAAAACAAAAAAATGGTTAAACGTTTAATTGGTTAAGTGTTTAATTAGCAATCTTTTAGACAGTTTTTTATTATAATGTTTTGATGGTAAATATGGATGAAATAAAGTAGCGAACA
>CAYZNB010000056.1:4619-17531 GCA_964478535.1 uncultured Thermotogaceae bacterium | reverse complement strand
AAAAGCAAAAAAAGTTAATATATAAATGTTTTTCCTGACCAACTTTCCAACTGACAAACTAATAATTTTATCCAATATTTGCCACTTCATTATTATATGCATTCGCTTTTAACGCTTTTTCTTAACAACTTTCCAACTGACAAAAAAATACATAGAATCACTTTTTTATTCTTATTCTCTTACATTTCTATATACATAAATATCCGGATCTAATTCTCTATAATAATGAGTAAAAAATATAAATTGTTTATCTGGTGAATACGTAGGATAATAAGCATCGTTGTTTAAGCTTTTTGTTATCATTCTTGTTTCTTCATTTTCATATGCAAATATTCTATAATATCCATTTTCAAATCTTGAAAAAACAATTAAATCTGAACTATCGGACCAACTGTCAACTTCGTTTCTTTCAGTTTTAATTAAAGGAACAGCTTTTTTATTTTCATCAATATAATAAATATTTGTTACTGCTGTTTCCAAGTCAATTGCATAAAAAACTATTTTATTAGAATTCCATCTTGCTGGTCTAAATTTCATTAAATTTTCTTGAGCAAAAAATAATTCGCTTTCTCCTGTTAAAAGATCATAAATATAAAATTCAGTTGTTCTACCGTTTTTTGAGTCCATAACATACATCATTAAAGTGTTATTATAAAAATATGGAGAATATGCACTTCTTCCATTTGCAGGAGTTATTCTCTTATAAGTATTTTCTATTATATCATAAATAACTATATCCCATTTTCCAAATAAAGATGTTTGAAAAGCTAAATATCTTTCATTTGGTGATATGTCAGGAAAATATTCTGAAGAATTTTTTAAGTCAAGGTTATTTTTTTCTCCAGTTTCTAAATCCCATATGTGTATCCCTCTATTACCTGTATATCTATTGCTTACATAGTATATTTTATTGTTAAGAAAAATCGGATATTCATCCACTCCATTCCAAAATGTTAACTGCAAAAATTCCCATGTGTTGTCATATAAAAATCTTTGAGAAGCTATCTTTTCAAGAATTTGAACAGAAAAAAATAACACCCATTCTTGTCTATCTTGTATTTCAGTTTCTATTTCAAAGTTTCCACCGTTAAATTCTCCGTTAACTTTCATCATGTTTAACTCGGTTTCATGGTAAATATTTAAAATAACATCATTTTCTTCAAGTTTGTTTATATCTGTTTCCCAAATATAATAAGTAACTGAGAGCTCTTTAATTTTTTCCAAAAGAGCTCTTGATATAAAAGTTTCTTTTTGATCATTTGCGTATATTCTATTCAAAGAAAAAGAATATACATTCAAAGAAATAATGGAAACAAATATAATCATTAAAAATGATTTCATGACAACAATTTTTTTGCTATTGAACTAATTTTTGAACCTTCAGCTTTTCCTTCTATTTTTTCCATAACAGTTTTCATTAGTTTTCCAAATTCTTTTGGAGATTGTATATTTAATTCTTCTATTGTATGTTTAATAATTTTTTCAAGTTCTTCATCATCAATTTGTTCTGGTAAATATCCTTCAAGATAATTTAATTCTTCTTGTTCTCTATCAGCTAAATCTTGTCTTCCTGCCGAAACATATTGTTCTAAAGAATCTTTTCTCATTTTTATCTGCTTTTTTATTATAGATAAAATATCTGCATCTTCTAATTCTTTTTTTAAATCTATTTCAGTATTTCTAACTTCAGCATTAACACTTTTTACTGTATCAAGAGCTACTTTATTTTTTTCTTTCATATATTTCTTTAAATCTTCTTTTAATATTTCTTTTAACATTTTTTCCACTCCTTTAATATTTTTCGAAAAATTCTTTTTCATTCATAATTTTTATTTCCATTTTTTTTGCTTTTTCTAATTTTGAACCGGCGTTATCGCCATAAACTAAAAATGTCGTTTTTTTCGTAAGCGTATTAGTAAATTGTGCTCCAAAATTTTCTACATATTCAGCAAATTCTGACCTCGTCATTTTTGTTAGAGAACCCGTCTGACATATCGTTTCTCCATTTAAAATCCCATCTTTTTTAGATCTTTTTGGGACTCTCATAATTAGTCCTGCATTTTTCAATTTTTCTATTGTTTCTAAATTATTTTCATTTTTAAAATATCGTTCTAAAGAATATGCGATTTCTGAACCTATGCCTTCTATATCCTTTATTTCTTCAGCTGTAGCATTTATTAAATTATCTATAGTTTCAAATTTATCTGCTAAATCTTTAGCTGCTTTTTTACCAACAAGCGGTATACTTAATCCATATAAAATTTTATCTAATCCCGCATTTTTTGAATTTTTTATTTGATTTAAAAGGTTTTCTGTTATTTTTTCTTTTATTCCATAACCTAATGATTTAATTTTTTCTTCATTTAATTCATAGATATCTGGAATATTTTTTATAATATTATTTTCTATAAATCTTTTTATAAGTTTTGGTCCTAACCCGTCTATATTCATAGCATTTCTTGAAACAAATTTTTCAATTATTCTGAATTTTTTTTCTGGACATGAGGGATTTAAACATCTTACTGCGACTTCAAGAGAACTTAATTTACCGGTTTCACCTTCACATACAGGACATTTTTCGGGTATTTTTATTTCTTTTTCATCTCCGGTTCTTTTTTCTTTTACAACATTCAAAATTTGAGGTATTATTCCTCCCGCCTTTTGAATTATAACTGTATCTCCTACCTTTATATCTTTTTCTTTCATAAGTTCAAAATTATGGAGACTACATCTTTTTACTGTGCTACCTTCAAGATGAACTGGTTCTAAATTTGCTACCGGAGTTATTATTCCTGAGCTTCCTACTTGAAGTACTATTTCTTTAATTTTTGTTTCTTTCTGTTGCGCTTTAAATTTAAACGAAATAGCCCATCTAGGTGATTTTACTGTATTTCCTAATTCTTTTTGTACTTCAAAGTCATTAGCTTTTACTACAATTCCATCTATTTCATATTTAAGACTTAATCTGTTAGTTTCCCAATATTTCCAATAATCAATAACTTCAGAAATGTTTGAGACAGTTTTATTATTTTCATTTGTTTTAAATCCTATTTTTCTCAAAAATTCTATTGCTTCACTTTGAGTATTTAAATTGTACTTTTCAGAATTTAAAATATAATAAAAAAAACAATCTAAATTTCTATTTTTTACCTCTTTGGAATCAAGCAACTTTAAAGTTCCGGATGCCGCATTTCTAGGATTAGCAAATATTTGTAATCCATTCTCTTCTCTTTCTATATTTATGCGATTAAACTCAGAATTAGGTAAATATATTTCGCCTCTAACTTCTATATCAATTTTTTCTGATAATTCTTTTGGAACACTTTTTATCATTTTAACATTTTCGGTTACATCTTCACCTATTAAACCATTTCCTCTTGTTATTGCTTGTTTCATCTTTCCTTTTTCATATCTAACAGATATAGAAAGACCATCAATTTTTAGTTCACATACATAATCCACACTGTTTTTCTGTACATTTTTTAATAATCGCAAATGAAAATCAGTTATTTCTTCTTCATTATAAGTATTATCGAGTGATAGCATTGGTAAGGTATGGGTTACCTTTTTAAAGATTTCCTTTTGAGTTAATCCCCCTACTTTTTGTGTAGGAGAATCTTTTTCAATTAAATCCGGATGTTCTTTTTCCATTTTTTCTAATTCTTTATACAAAAAATCATACTCTTGATCAGATATTTCAGAGATGTTTTCTGTATAATATTTTTCTGCATAATATTTAACTTTTTCTTTTAATTTTTCATATTTTTTTATTTGTTCTTCATTTGCAAAAAGCATTATTTCACCCTTCACTTTCTATTATTACAAAACCTATTGCATAATTTTTTTCGTGAGAAATGGTTAAATGAATTCTAAAACGACCAAATTTTTCATTAATATATTTTATTGTTTTTTCAGTTAAAATAGGTTTCCCATTTTCATCATTGATTATAGAAATCATGTTAAAATTTAAAGATCTCCCTAATGCTTTAACTAAGCATTCTTTAATTGCAAATCGTCCCGCTAAATATTCATTTTTTCTTTTTTCAGAAGAAAAACTATTATATATTAATAGTTCTTTATCAGATAAAATCTTTTTTGAAATTTTTTCATTCATTCTGGATATATCTACTATATCCACCCCTGTTCCAATTATCATGAGTAGTTTAACTTAACTGTAGAGTTTTCTGGAATAGGCTGCATAAAACTTTCGGCTTTCTCTCCGTTGATTGTCAATTCGAATTCTTTAATATCTTTTGTATTTATAGAAAGATATGCAAATAATTCTATTAAAGAAGGCCTTTTTTCAACTATTTCTATTAAATAATTTGCTCCGTTTTTAATTTCACTTTCTTTATCAATAATTTTTCCTGAGTTTTTAATAATTATTTGTTCTACTGGCAGATAAATAGGTTTGTCATTGAAAATTACTTTTTGTTTCTTTGCTTCTATTTCGATAAAATCCTTAACTTTAGGAATATTTACTTCTGTTGTTTCAAAAGAATCATTTTCTTTTATTTCATAATCTTCTGTTATAATTTCACCATTTTTAGTTACTACTACTCCACAAGGTATTTCATAAGGATTTCCAGCAATTGTAAAATATATTGATTGAGTATATTTTTTAAATACTTCTTTTACTTTAACTGGTTTTGTAATTATTTTATCATCATCTTTTAAATATTCTTCACCGCTTATTTTTTTGCCGTTTAAGTAAATTTCTGGAAAAACTTTTTCAGGTTTACCGTTAACAAAGAAATTAATATAATCACAAATTTCTTTTACTTTTACTTTTAAAGGTTCTCCCGCTTTAGTTTCACCAATTTCGATTTTATCTCCCGGCTTAACTTTAGATTTTAAAGTTGCATGTGATCCGTTTATTTTTATTTCTGCTTCTTTACCTAAATTACCTTTTATTATTTTCAAATCGTTGTTTAATTCAAAAGTGATTGCATGAGACGCTGCACCAACAAATTGTGAATGCGTATAACCTGCTTGAAATAAAACTTGCATAACATTCATATCAGTTCCGATCATCATCATATTTACATTTTTACCGTTAACTGATACTGTATTAAACACATTTCCTTCTTTTTTTAAAGCTACGTATGCTATTCCAATTGGTGTAATAAATTCGCTTCCAAACAAATTTTCGTTTCCATCTAAATTAATAAAATTTACTTTTTTTAAATCTTTTAAAGCAACTCTGTTATTCGGTATATTTAAATTTTTAGCTAATTTTTCAGAAAAACCTAATACTTTTCCCCCGCCTCCAACAATCATAACTGCAACAGGTGGTTTGCCATTTAAATCCATTATTTTGTCCGCTATTTCTTTTGTTATCTTTTCTATATGAGGGTCAATAATATTTAATAGTTCTTCCTTTGATATTTCATGTTCAAAATCAAGTATATCATTATATTTAAAATTTTCTTTCTCTAAAAGTGTTTTTTTTATTGCTTCCGAAGTTTTAAAATCTATAAGCAGTTCTTTTGATATGGCATCAGTAATTTCATCTCCAGCCATAGGAACCATGCCATAACCTACTATTGTTCCTTCATTTGAAATAGCTATATCACTTGTTCCGGCTCCTACATCTACCATAACTATATTTAAATTTCTCAAATCTTCTGGAATAACTACGTTCATCGCTGCTATAGGTTCAAGCGTTATATGAACAGGCTTTAAATTGTTTTTTTCTAATACAGATAACATAGCTTCTACAACATTTTTGGGTAAAAAAGCCGCTATTACTTTAGCTTTAGCTTGATTTCCTTTTTGACCTTCAAGATGTTTTATCCATTCTCCATCTATTTCATAATATAACGATGAATATCCTATACAATACATTCCTTTTATTTCTTCTATATTATCTGTAGCCATTTTTACAGCTTCAAGTTCTATTTTCCTTACAGTATTTTCTGTTAAATATCCTTCACCAGATATGTTATATATGCATTCTCCTTCAGATGTAATTAAAAACCTTCCTGCAAGAGCTACTGCAACTTCTTTTATTTCTGTTTCAGAATCCTCTTCAAGATCTTTAATAAGCTTAGAAATAGTTTTAGAAACTTTATTCACATCATGTATTTGTCCATCAACCATTGCTCTATTTTCATGTTCTTTAACTTTAGCATATTTTATTATTAAATTTTCATTATCATCAAATTCTGCCAAAACACCTACAAGAGTTCTTGTTCCGACATCTAACCCAAAAACCATCTACCTTACACCTCCACAACAGTGACTCCAGTGCCGCCTTCTCCTGTTTTCCCTATTCTAAAACTTTTTATATTTTTTGTTTTTCTTAAATAATCCCAAATGCCTTCAGCTAATTTCCCTGTCCCTTTACCATGAATAATATATCCAAAATCATAGTTATTAGAAATTATTTCGGATATAAGATTTTCTACTTCTGGTATAGCTTCTGAAACTGTATATCCTCTAACATCAATCTCTATATTCATTTTTTTTGAAGGTTTTACAGACAAATTAAAATTTTTTTCAGCTTTTTTTTCTTTTTTTACAGGTGTAAGTTCATCTTTTTCAAATGTAAATTCTATAGGATTGTTTTTTAATTTTATAACTGCTTTTTCTCCATTTAATTTAGAAATAATTCCTATACTTCCGCCTGGTATTAAAACTTCCATTCCCTCTTTAATTTCATGAAATTTTTTCTTCTTTTGAGAATTTCCTAATTTTAAATCATTAGACTTTTCAGATAAGCTCTGAATTTTTTTCATTTCTTCTCTTAAAATTTCTTTATTAGACTCTTTCTCTGCTTCTTTTATTTTTTGTAAAGATACTTCTAAATCTTTTTTTATTAATTTCATTTCTGCTTTCAATTGTTTTAATTCTTTATCTACCTTTTCTAATTCTTTATTTTTTACTTTTTCAAATTTGTCTTCATATTCTTTTCTTAATTTTTCTAGTTTGAATTTTTCTCTTTTTTGATACTCTTTATCTTTTTCCATTTCTTCATAAGATTTTGTTAATTCCGAAAAAATTCTTTCACTTTTTATAAAATCTTCATCTATGTTATTTCGAGCATTTTCTATTAATTTTTCTTCAAAACCCATCCTTTGAGCTATTTCTATTGCATGAGATGCTCCTGGCACTCCCATAAAAAATTTATACGTTGGCATGAGTGTTTCTAAATCAAATGACATAGATGCAGATGATAGTCTTTCGTCTTCAAGTGAATAAGTTTTTATTTCAGAAAGATGCGAAGTTACAAAAAGATAAGTGTTTTTTTCTAATAATCTTTCTATTATAGCTTTTCCTAATGCTGCTCCTTCGACAGGGTCTGTTCCTGTTCCTAGTTCATCAATTATTATTAAATCATTTTCTCTGCTTTCGTCAATTATACTTTTTAAATTTCTTAAATGTGAAGAAAAAGTACTCAAGTTTTGTGAAATACTTTGTTCATCACCTATATCTGTATATATATTCTTTATAAACGGTAATCTTGCTGTATATGCCGGAACAGGAAATGCTGAATGGGATAAAAAGAAAGCTATACCAAGTGATTTAAGAGATACTGTTTTACCCCCTGTATTTGGACCTGTTATTATTAAAGCCTTTTTACTCATTTTTATTCTCAATGGGACTATTTGATCTTCTGGAATTAAAGGGTGTTTAAGTCCATCAAGATATATTTCGCTATTGTTAATGCTAGGAATTACAAAATCAAAATTATTTTTAGTTTTATATACTATTTTTGCTGTTATTGCGTCAATATAAGATACTACTTCAATATTACTTTCAATAATATTGCTTTTATTTTTAAGCTCAAAATCTATTTGAGATAAAATTCTTGCAACTTCAGCTTTTTCTTCATCTAAAAGCAATGCATATTCTTCGTTCAGATTTGATATCTGTTCTGGTTCTATGTAATAAGTTGAACCAGAATCTGATTTTCCAACAAGAAAACCTTGTACATTTTTTCTGTTTTCTTGTTTAACTGCTAAACACATTCTTTCATTTCTTAAAACTGGTTGTTCAATCGCAAGATATTTCATGTTTCTATTTACTAAAGTGCTTATAACATTCGATATTTTCGATTTTATTTTTTCTAGTTTTTTTCTAATTTCATAAAGGTTTGGCGTTGCTTTGTCTACAATTTTACCATCTTCATCAATCGTATTTAATATTTTTGCCGTTAACTCTCTTTGAAAATTAAATCTTTGAAATATGTAGTCAATTTCTTCTACCATATATTTTTTGTTTTCTTTGTAAGTATTATAAAATTGCTCATTAAAAAGTGCTATGTTTCGATATTCTTTAGGCAATACCATAAAATCTTCTTTTATTTTATAAGCAATTTCTCTTATGTCTGGTAACCCTCTCAAATCTATATAATTACCCATGTTCCACATATCAAAAAATAAAGAGCAAATGTTTAACTCTTTTTTTAGTTTTTCTATATCTTCAAACATTTTTATATTTTTTATAATATATTCAGAACCATAATTAGTATGAGATAATTTCGATATTTTTTTTAGTATTTCTTTTAATTCTAAATCTTTTACAGTTTTATCTAAAATGAAAAATTCACCCCCACAGATATAGGTATATAATTAACAGTAACATTAGCATTGTCATTATTTAAAACTTTATAATATCTCGTTTCGTATCCTCCAGTTAAATACATATTTTTATATACCAATCCCACTTTAATTAATATTTCCGTTGCAAAAGTACCAAAAAGATCTAAAGAATTTACTCCTCCATATCCTAAAACAGCAAAGTTAATTTCATTAATTATTTTTGCTTTGTATCTTGCGTTTATTCCTAAAGATATCCCATAAGGTTTTCTATTATTATTTACATCATCAAACTTTTCATTTCCTATAATCATATGATTATAAAATAACCCTATATAAGGTCCGTATAATATATCTTCTGTATCTTCTGTAGGGATTAAAAAGCTTATTCTTCCTCCCATATAATCAAGATTATCATCATCTCCAAAATTTATTCCTGACCCTTCTGATGATTTGATTGAAGTTGTTAAATGATATGATGTATCAATAAAAATTTGAAAAGAAAAGATTGTCCCAAAAACCGTTAAAATTGATAGAATCAAAGTAATTTTTTTCATTTTATTCTTCCTTTCATAAAATTTTATTTTTTATTTTTTCAAAATGTTTTTTCACCGAATTACAATCCAATTCGCAAATTTCCAATAACTGTTCTCTTGTACCATGAGTAATAAAATTATCTTCAATTCCAAAAGAATGTATTTCTGCATTTTTTATTCTTTTATGAATTTCTTCATTAAACCCTCCGTTTAATGAACCTTCTTCATAAGTTAAAATATATTCTGCGTTTTCTAATAACTCATTAATAACAAAATTATCTAACGGTTTAATACTTCTTACCGAAATTATATTGACATCTTCGTATTCTAACGCTTTCATGACTGTTTTAGTCATTGTACCAACTGCTAAAATATATATTTTATTTTTTGATTTCTTTAGAAAATTCCACTTTTTATCTACTATTTTAAAATTTGAAATCAATTCACCTTCATCTAACTTTTCTGTTTCTTTTGGAAACCTTATAAAAGTTGGTTTTTCAATGCCTTTTAAAATAAAAGTATAAATCATATTAGCAAGATCTTTACCATCTTGTGGAGCTAATATTTCAATATCTGGAATTAATCTTAAATAAGAAATATCAAAAACACCATGATGTGTAGAACCATCTTCACCAACTAGACCGGCCCTATCAAGTAAAAAAAGTACAGGAAGTTTTTGAAGAGCTACATCATGAATTATAGAGTCAAAAGATCTTTGCATAAAAGTTGAATAAATATCTACAACTGGAAGTATTCCTGTTATAGATACTGCAGCAGCTGTAGTAACTATACTTGGTTCTGTAATTCCTAAATCAAATACTTTTTCAGGAGAAGCTTTTTTTAATATGTTAAGACCTGTTCCATCTGGCATTGCTGCAGTAAATGCAATAAATTCAAAGTTTTTTAAATATTTTAAAGTATACCCTACTATTTCACTAAAAGAAATAGCTTCTCCGGCTTTTTTTGATACCCCATGATATTTTGAAGGATTGTTTTCTACTAATTCTACACCTTTTCCTTTTGTTGTTAAAACATGAAGTAAGATGGGTCCTTCATTATAATTTTTTATTCCATTTAAAAATATTTCTAGTTCTTTTATATTATGTCCATCTACTGGACCGTAATATTTTATTCCCATATCTTCAAAAAAACCTACAGGTTCTTCGTATATACTATATTTAAAACCATCTTTAATCTTTTTCAAAACTGTTTCAAAATCGTGCCCAATATCAGTTTCATTTAAAGTATTTTTTAATCTCTTTTTCATTTTCATATAATTCTCTTTTACTCTAACTTTTGAAAACAGTGTTGAAAGACTTCCAACACTATTCGAAATTGCCATATCGTTTGTATTTAGAATAATTTTAACATTACTATTCAAAGATTTCAATTGATTTAAAGATTCTAATGCCATCCCACAAGTTAGGGCTCCATCACCTATAATAGCTATTTTATTTCTTTTTAATCCCCTCAAATTATCTCCAATAAAATAACCTAGAAGTGCAGATATGGAAGTTCCTGCATGGCCAGTACCAAATGCATCTGATTCGGATTCAAAAATATTTGTAAAACCACTTATTCCTCCCATTTTTCTTATGTTTTCAAATTCTTGCCATCTTCCTGTAAGAATCTTATGAACATAAGATTGATGGCTTGTATCCCAAATTATTTTATCCTCAAAAGGATCAAAAATTCTATAAAGAGCTAAAGTAAGTTCAACAACACCTAGATTTGAAGATAAATGTCCATTGTTATTGTAAATCACATCAAAAATACGCTCTCTAATTTGCATTGCAAAATCATCGAGCTCTTTATAATTCATATTTTTTAATTTTTTATACAAATATTTTTCCGGCATAACCGAATCAAACTCCTTCTTCTTCAATTACCTCTTTACAAAAGGAACTTAAAACTCCGTTTACAAACTTTCCAGAGTCTTCTTCTGAATATTTTTTACATAATTCTATCGCTTCATTTATTACAACTTTCATAGGTATTTCTTTTTTGTTGATTAATTCAAAAAAAGCCACTCTTAAAACTGTTTTTTCTACATTTCCTATCCTATTAAAATCCCAATTTTTTAAGTGTTTTTTTATATTATCGTCAAGTTTTTTCTTGTTTTTTTGTATATATTCAAGATATTCACTAATTTCATTTTTCTCATCAAAACTTAATTCTACTTTTCTATTCGTAATTTCTTCAAAAGTTTCTACTATTTCAACATAAGTTTTATCTGAAAAATTCAATTGAAATAAAGTTTCAAGAACTATTTCTCTTATAATCTTTTTTTTCATGAATCTCTCTTTATTCATATTTTCTTTCTTCCTCTTCCTCTTCTTCAATATTTTCATCTTTTGCTTCTTCAGTTTCATAAGAGTCTACTTTTTCAACCTCTTCTAATTCTTCATCATTAAACTCATCTTTTGCTTCTTCAGTTTCATAAGGTTCTGTTTCTTCCTCATTTATTTCGAGCACTTCTTCTGTATTGGTTTCTTCAAAAGATTCAGACTCATTGTTTATTTCTTCACCAGTTTCTTCATTTTCAATCGATTCTACTACATTTTCCTCTTCTTCCTCTTTTATAATAGGATGTTCAAGAGATTCAATGGTAATATCTATATTTGCTACATAAATTTCAGACATTTTTTCTAATTCATCTTTTATATTAGCTTGAACTCCTCTTGAAAACTCTACTACATTTTCTCCATATTTTGCGGGTATTCTTAACACCATACCAACACTTCCATCATCATTATGATTAATCTTTATATTTTTCTGCATTTCTCTTTGAATTTTATTAGAATATATTTCTTTTTCTGTTAAAAATTTTTCTACTGTTTTAAAAGTTATGTCCCTCAATACTGTCTCAGAAATAGTAATTTCTCCAAAACTATTTTCTTGTCTAATAGTCATAATTTCACTCTCCTCTTTTAGGATATAATAATACATTTTATTTTCTCTACTAAATTATACCACGTTTTATTATTTTTTCACAATAAATTAGATGTTTTTTTAAAACATTTTTAACTGCCCTTCTGGTATTTTATATTTCTTTGATTTTATGTTTTTGATTTTTTCAATTTTTCTTTCAAGGTCCATTTTATCTGAAAGTTTTTCAAGAATATCTTCTGCTCTTTCTGATACTTCCGCAGGAAATCCTGCAAGTTTTGAAACTTCCACACCATAACTTTTATCGCTTATACCTTCTTCAATTTCATGAAGAAATAGCACTCCTTCTTTGGTTTCTATTACTTTTACTCTTTTAGTCATAACATCAGAATACATTTCTGCCAGCATTGTTAACTCTGTATAATGTGTTGCAAATATTGTTTTAGATTTTAAAATTTGAAAAATATATTCAGAAATTGCCCAAGCTACAGATATCCCATCTAAAGTGCCTGTTCCTCTCCCAACTTCATCTAAAAGAACTAAGCTGTTTTCTGTAGCCCTGTTTAAAATAGTAGACATTTCAAGCATTTCTACTAAAAATGTTGATTTGCCTGTAACAATATCATCTCTCGCACCTATTCTTGTAAATATTCTATCATAAATTGGAATTTTACAAATTTTTGCCGGAACAAAACATCCAATTTGTGCCATGACATTTATTATTCCTATTTGTCTTATATATGTTGATTTACCACTCATATTAGGTCCTGTTAGTATTATAAGCTTTTTGTCTTTTTCCATAATAAAATCATTAGTAATAAAATTATCCACAGTTTTTTCTACGCATGGATGCCTTGAATCTTTTATAAAAACAGAGTTATTATTTATAAATTCTGGTTTAATATAATTATTTTCAATAGAAATTTCAGCAAATCCTCTTAAAA